>CAYSRK010000026.1:0-7189 GCA_964433385.1 uncultured Spirochaetales bacterium | reverse complement strand
TCCTACAACGTCGATGCCGATGACCGGGACGGCAAGGTTATCTATCAGTTCCCGATTCACGGCGACCCCCACAGGAACATCGCCGCTGCAGTCGAGGGGGGGATAGGGAATCTTGAAAAGGGGTTTGCCGAAGCGGAAACCGTGATTGAACGGACCTACGAAACTTCCCAGATTCAGTGCACGCCCCTGGAAACGCATACCGCCTATGCGTATACCGACGGAGACCGTCTGATAATTCATGCATCGACCCAGGTTCCCTGGCACGTGCGGCGGATCACAGCGAACGTCTGCGGACTGAGCGAGAACAAGGTGCAGGTGATCAAGGAACGGGTCGGCGGTGGGTACGGTTCCAAGCAGGATGTCCTGCTCGAAGATGTGGCCGCGTACGCGGCCCTCATTACCGGGAGACCGGTATTCTACCGGTTCACCCGCGAACAGGAGTTTATCGCCAACAGTACCAGACATCCGATGCGTATCAGGGTAAAGCTGGGCGCGAAGCGGGACGGAAGCCTCACGGCGATCGACATGGATGTGAAGGCGAACACCGGTCCCTACGGCAATCACTGCCTGACGGTTCCCATGAATGCCTGTTCGAAATCACTTCCGCTCGTCAAGTGTGAGAATGTTCATTTTTCCGTGACAACCTGCTACTCGAATATTCCACCCACCGGTGCCTACCAGGGATACGGGGCTCCGAAGGGTAATTTTGCCGTGCAGCTTGCCCTGGCTGAGCTCGCGGATGAACTCGGAATGGATCAGCTTGATTTCCTTGAGAAGAACCGGGTTGACGCAGGGTATACGTTGGAGATTCTCCGCTGTCTCGGTGAAGGCAGGGAAGGCACCCCGGCCCCTGTGAGCAGCTGCGGATTGGGAGAAGCTCTCAGGCAGGGGGCAGAACTGATAGGCTGGGGACGGCGTGAGCATTCCGCCAATCCTGAGGTGAAAATCGGCAAAGGTGTAGTGCTGGTGCAGCAGGGTTCAGGTCTGCCCGGGCTCGATCACTCCTGCGCCGATATTTCGCTGCTGAGCGACGGCACCTTCATGCTCCATTCAGGCGGGGCGGATCTCGGAACGGGACTCGATACCGTATCGGTGAAGTTTGCTGCCGAGGTGCTCAATGTTCCCATGGATGCCGTGTCGATTCTTTCCGGCGATACCGACAATACGCCGTTTGATACCGGTGCCTATGCCTCAAGCGGGACATTCTTCTCCGGCAGCGCCTCAAAGATGGCGGCGGAAGACCTGCGGATACAGATTATCAGGGCGGCGGCAGCACTTCTTGATGAGCCTGAGCAGAACCTTTCACTCCGGTATCCCGGTGAGGCGGTCTCTCAGGTCTCCGGCAGCGTGGTTACGTACCGGGACCTTGCCCGCGCCCTCCTGAAGGGTACAGGAAGCGGCCAGCTTACCGGCAAAGCTTCATTTACCACTGAAGATTCCGCATTTCCCTACGGGGCCCACTTCTGTCAGGTCGCAGTGAATACGCGAACCGGTCAGGTCAGGGTGGAGAAATATGCCGCCCTTCAGGACTGCGGTACCCCGGTGAATCCCGAGCTTGCCCTGGGACAGATCTACGGGGGGGTGCTGAAATCGATCGGGCACTCACTCTATGAGCAGATGGTGCTCAACGATAGGGGTGAGTGTCTCAATGCATCACTCAGGGATTATGGAGTTCCGATGATAAGCGAGATGCCGGATGATTTTCGTGCTGTACTCATTGAGACAGATGATCCGTTCGGACCCTACGGGGCAAAATCGGTCTCGGAGATCAGCACAAATGGAGCTGCGCCGGTAATTGCGAGCGCGATCCATGATGCGGTTGGAGTGTGGGTTCGGGACTGGCCGTTTACACCGGAGAAAATTCTTCGGGGACTCGGGAAGATAGACTGAGCGCAAGCGTGTGTCTTAAAGCGGAGAAGTATATTGCTAGGTACAGGAGAGGATAGTTCTATGGCAGGAGATAATGCGGGGAGATTACTGGATAAACTCAAGAAGCTGGATACCGGGGGCATGTATCTGGATGATTTTCTGCTTACCTGGGATAAGAGTGCAGAGGAGCTTGAAGCGGTCTTTACCGCAGCTGATCTGCTCAGGATGATACGGGAGCGGAACATTTCAGCGAGGATTTTTGACAGCGGCCTCGGCGTCTCACTCTTCAGGGACAACTCCACCCGGACGCGGTTCAGCTTTGCCGGAGCGTGCAACATGCTCGGGCTCGAGGTGCAGGACCTTGATGAAGGCAAGAGCCAGATAGCTCACGATGAGACTGTCCGCGAGACTGCGAATATGGTGTCCTTCATGGCTGACGTGATCGGGATCAGGGATGACATGTATATCGGCAAAGGCCACACCTACATGAAGGAGGTCGCCGCTGCAGTCCAGGAAGGGTATGATGACGGGATACTGGAACAGCGTCCCACGCTCGTCAACCTGCAGTGTGATCTAGACCATCCCACGCAGTCCATGGCGGACCTGCTGCACCTGATTCACCATTTCGGGGGAATTGAGCAGCTGCAGGGGAAAAAGGTGGCGATGTCCTGGGCATACTCTCCCTCCTACGGGAAACCGCTGTCCGTACCTCAGGGGGTTATCGGCCTGTTCTCCCGATTCGGTATGGACGTCGTACTCGCTCACCCGAAGGGGTACAATGTGATGGAAGAGGTGGAACAGACAGCCGGAAGGAATGCGGAGGCGAGCGGCGGCAGCTACCGTCGGGTTGAATCGATGGAGGAGGCTTTTGCCGATGCGGATGTCGTGTATCCTAAGAGCTGGGCACCGTTTGCTGTAATGGAGGAACGGACACAGCTGGTGGAAGAGCGGAGGTTTGACGAGCTTGAAGCGCTCGAAAAGCGTTGTCTTACGAACAACGCCGAGTTCACCGACTGGGAGTGCACTGAGGAGCTGATGAAGGGGACGCGTGACGGCAGCGCCCTGTATCTGCACTGCCTTCCCGCCGATATTTCCGGAATAAGCTGTAAAAAGGGTGAGGTAGCCGCTTCGGTATTTGACAGGTATCGTATTCCGTTGTATAAAGAGGCAAGTTTCAAGCCGTACATCATCGCCGCGATGATTCTGCTGAGCAAGAGCAGGAATCCGGCTGAAGCGCTGAGAAAGATCATGGAATCCGGTGTAAACCGGGTTGTATGATAGTGAAGGTTGCGAAACCTCCATAACCCAAACCCCTGCCGGCTGTCCCCGCAGCCGGCACTTTCAGCTGACCGGTATCGCTGTGCGTTCATGCATACCCTCTACGGGCTCTCCTGTGCATGACTGGGGGACAGCACATGGTGGTGAGTACCGAGGAGGCCGATCCCGATGACAGGATTCTATCTGATTAAAAGAGGCAATGCTGCTGATCTGCACCTTCACCCGTTTCTGCAGAGAAAAGAGGCGGAACGTTGGGACGTGGAGAATGCTGAGCCGGTTACCGTACGGTACGGCAGTGAGGTCACCGAGGAGCAGAGGGAACAGTTCCTGTATGATCTTTATGTAAAAATTGACCGGGGCGTAGACAGCTGGATTGTTGAGCTGAAGTACATTCCGCGGCTTCTGAGCAGCGCCGGCGCATTTTTGGTGATCTACTTTTTTCTCTCCTTTGTCATACGGGACCCTATTCCCGTTCTGGACGAGCTGCTCGGTGCCGCTGTCGGTGCGGCGGCGGTCTATCTCTGGACTGCCTCACGCAGCAAACGCTCGAATATTGCGCTGAAAAAGCGGATTGAAATCAAGGATCAGTTTCAGCAGACCGACTATGCAGCTGATGCGCAGATAGCCTTGATTGAGTCACGGCTCGCCCTCTACGATGCTATGCCGGCA
Source organism: uncultured Spirochaetales bacterium (assembly GCA_964433385.1). Classification (GTDB taxonomy): domain Bacteria; phylum Spirochaetota; class Spirochaetia; order JABMQR01; family JABMQR01; genus M55B182. The sequence continues at coordinate 3,373 of CAYSRK010000026.1, read as the reverse complement.
ATCGAACTTGCAGACCGGGTATGCGGTGAGGATGGCGGTCTTGAGCCTCTGCCGCTTGAAAACAGGTATGAGGAGATTGCCGAGTACGTCAGACGGATTCTCGAGTACAGCGATCGCCATAAGAAAATCCTTCGCCGCCTCGCTAAGGTGAACACGGAGAGGGAAAGAACGGCCTGTTCTGCCAACCTTTTCAGTCTGGCATCAAAGAAATCCATAGATCTGCCGCTGGTTGCTCTTTATACGGCCATGAGGGTGAACTGAGCGCTGAACAGCAGGAGCTCTTAACCCGGTATATCCGGTATGAGCTCTTCTGTTTTGGTTCATACCGATATCACAGCCGTGCTGGCTGCAGGCTTTGCTGTGCTGCAGGTGATCCTGGCGGGTGTGCTTCCGCCGTCAGCTGCAGTCGGTCTCGCCTTGCTTCTGTCCGGCTGCGCTGTCACACTCTCAGCATTCCGCCGCATCGGACTGTTTCAGCTGACCCTTGTTCTCTCCGCAGCGCTTATGATTGCAGCGGCCCTGCATGTTACCGATGATCAGCAGTCCAGATACCTCTACCTTCTTGCCGGTACTCAGGGAGACTGGGATGATTCTGCAGAGAACATGCCTCATCTGCCGGAATTCGATGTAATCACTGGCCGTTTGCGCAAAGATGCGGTTATGGTCTCAAGTGAGATGCAGATTGCGGTCCTGTCAGTAGACACAGTCACTGATTCGCACAAAGGGATTACCTGCAGTGCGGACGTACCGGTTACCGTGATGTCCTTCGGCAGTGAACGGCTGTTCTGGGGTGAGGAGGTGAGGGTTAGCGGCAGGTTTTCTTTTGATCGAGGAGATCCGGTATTTCTCGGTGGGAGTATAGTCCGGACCAGCGCTGAGCCTTCTCTCCGTTCCCGAATTACCGCAATTCGCACTCAGGCTGTATACTACTGCTTCAGGCGCTTTTCAATTCTGGGGACTCAGGAAGGAGAACTGGCCGCCGCGCTGCTGCTCGGCCGCAGCGAAGACCGCAGGAACCCAATCATCCTCCGGTTCAGGCAGGCTGGCTGTTCCCATCTTCTGGCATTATCCGGCATGCATCTTCATCTTCTCAGTGCTGTACTGGGGCTGATTGCTTCACGCATTCTTCCGGCCCGAAGCACAAAAGCTGCGGTAACGGCAGTGGTGCTGCTTTTTGTCCTAACTGCCGGGCTCAAGCCTTCGCTGGTCAGAGCTTACCTGCTGCAGCTCGTGATACTCTTCTACCGCCGCAGGTATGACCCGCATCTGCTGCTCCATACGCTGACTATTGTCCTGCCGCTGCAGACGCTGCTGTTTCCTGAAGATGCAGGTACCGCCGGGTTTATCCTCTCCTACAGTGCCTTGTACAGTATAGGGCTATTTTCCGGACGGTTTGAACACATCCTGCCCGGCATAATTCCTCCCGGCATCAGGTCAGGACTTTCAGCCTCCCTTGCAGCTTCCTTCGGATCTGCATCCCTGCTTATTCTCTTCTTCGGAGAATTCTCCCCGGCGGGACCGGCAGCTTCCCTTGTACTGACTCCGCTTATCATGGGGTATATGAGCCTCGGTCTTATTCTGCTGATTCCTGGATTCTCTGCAGTATCAGCAGCAGCGGCCGAGGTGATGGAGGTGATCTTCAGGCTGCTTGAATCGACGAGCGGCTTTTTCGGTAAGGTGCCGCTGCTGGTCATATCTCCTGAAATGAAAGTGCAGGCTGCTGCTGCCGCAGGAGGTGCAGCCATTGCTGTATTGACCGGGTTCATCGCATTTGAGTATGCTGTAATGAAGGGCAGGGCAGAGCCGACGATTCTTATGAGGGCAGTGAAACCGGGATGCAGGGCAGCAGCTGCACAGGTGATGAATACAGAGACGCAAGGAGGGCAGCAGCAGCTGTCGGGGTTCCTATGAATGTACCCTTCAACTACAACTCAGCGGCATCCATAGCCGAGTTTCTCTCTCATAACGGTCTGCGTCCCTCAAAACGTTTCGGACAGAACTTTCTTATCTCCCCGCAGGCAAGGAGCATGATTATCGATCTGCTCAGACTTGGGTCGGAAGAGCAGGAGATTTGGGAAATAGGGCCCGGACTCGGAGCCATGACTGCGGAGCTTCTGGAACTTGGCCATCGGCTGACCGTGTTTGAGATTGATTATGGGTTCTGCTCCCTGCTGCGCTCTTTTTTCGGTACCATTGACAAGTTTACTCTGGTGGAAGGTGATTTTCAAAAGACGTGGAAGGGTTATCTGCAGCTGCATAACGCCCCGGGAATCCTGGTGGGCAATCTTCCCTACAACGTCGGATCGGTCATGATAGCCCAGCTAATCGAACAGCAGCTGCTGTCTGAACGGATGGTCTTTACGCTGCAGAAGGAGGTTGCGCAGCGAGCTGCAGCCAAGCCGGGTACGAAAATATATGCAGGCTTCTCAATTATCTGCACTATTGATTATGAGGTACGCTGTGCCGCCGACCTGAAGCCGGGCAGCTTCTACCCCCGTCCCGATGTGGACTCCACAGTTGCCGTCTTTTCCAAACGCGCTGAGCCGCTGGTTCCCCAGCCGCTGCGGTCCCTTTTTCTTGAAATAACCAGAGATCTCTTCGCCATGCGCCGAAAGACTGTGAAAAACAACCTCCTCCAGGGGAGGTGCGGAAAACTGGCCGGTCCAGACGGTGTGGAACAGATGCTCAAAGAAGCCGGCATCTCCCCCTCCATACGGGGAGAGATGCTGACGATACCCCAGATCCTTGAGATTACGCGGCTCTTTGGAAGTCGGCGGTAATTCGGCCGCAGATAGTCCTTGCTACTGTGCCTGAGCAAGGGTCATGGCTGCTGTAACGACGATATCCTCTACGCTGCAGCCACGTGAGAGATCGCTGACCGGTTTGGCGAATCCCTGCAGGACCGGTCCGTATGCCTCTGCCCCAGCGAGCCGCTGCACCAGTTTATACCCGATATTCCCGGCCTGCAGGTCGGGGAAGATGAGTACATTCGCCTTTCCTGCGACGGGAGACCCGGGAGCCTTTTTATCTCCGACAGAAGGTACGATCGCAGCATCGAGCTGCAGTTCCCCGTCACTGAGAATGTCCGGACGTTTTTCCTTCAGCAGCTTCCAGGCGGCAATTACTTTGTCGATATCGGGATGAGAGGCTGATCCTTTAGTTGAGAAGGAGAGGAAGGCAACTGCCGGTTCTGCATCAAGAAATGTTCGGCAGGAATCTGAGGCAGCTTCCGCAATTTCAGCCAGCTGCTCAGTGGTGGGATCGGGTATGGTGGCGCAGTCGGAAAAGATGAAGTCTCCTCCCGCGCCGAGCTCTTTTTTATCAGTTGACATGATAAAACAGGAGGATGCGTAGCGGGTTCCCGGACGGGTTT
>CAYSRK010000025.1:0-16802 GCA_964433385.1 uncultured Spirochaetales bacterium | reverse complement strand
AAACAGACCGTGTTCCAGTTGCCGAAGCCTACTCTCAAGGATGCCGGGTAGATGATGGATTACACGGTAAAAAACTTAGATCCTAACTTTTCAGGTGTCAAATTACGAGCGTATCAAGCCTGGGGACGGCGAACGACTATGTTCAGGTCGGCAGGGCGGAGAAGACAACGGAAAGGGCAGCCCCTTTCCGTTGTTTCACGTGAAACGTCAGGCAGGCGGGAAGGGATCAGGAATCAACCGGATCAGGCGGCTGGGTTGCTTGTTCTGTCTCAGACAGTTCTTCTTCCTGTTTGTCTGTTTTCGCAATGGAGACAATTCTGTCATTGTCTCTCAGAGAAGAAACTATGACCCCTCCGGCAGTTCTTCCTTGGATAGGTATAGTAAGTACATCGGTTCTGATTGATAGACCGTGAACGGTAATACACATCAAGTCAACATTATCGGAAACTGTGAGAGTTCCTATGATCGGTCCTGTCTTGTTATTTGTTTTATAACAGATCTGACCCTTTGTTGCCCTTGAGTGACTGTTGAAACTGTCAAAACTTACCCGTTTGCCGTAGCCGTTCTCTGTTACAAGAAGTATGACATCTTCGGATATAACACGCAGAGCTCCAGCCAATTCATCACCTCGTGTCAGCCGAATGCCGCAGACACCCCGAGAAGCTCTTCCCATCGAGCGGACTGCAGACTCGCGGAAACGCACAGCCAGTCCCTTCCTGGTTACAAGAAGCACTTCATCATCTCCTGAAGTAAGCATTGCAGTTACCAGCGTGTCACCTTCATCCAGCAGGATCGCAGTTATGCCGCGAGTTTTAGCATGAACAAACAGCGGAAGTTCAACTTTCTTCGTTACTCCGTATTTTGTTGCCATAAAAATATGCCGCCCCGCTTCAAACTGGGAGAACGTGATGACAGCGGTGATATCCTCATCATTTGATATTGCCAGCAGTGCTTTTACATGACTTCCCTTGGAGATACGGGTTCCTTCAGGGATTTCATGCACCTTAATCCAGTAAGCTTTACCGTTACTGGTTACAAACAGCACATAGTCATGAGTCGAAGCAACAAATAAATGCTCAATAAAATCTTCATCCCGTAGGTTAGCCGCCTTCGATCCATAGCCGCCCCGTCCCTGTGCACGGTAGGCAGTGGCGGGAACCCGCTTAATAAAACCCCTGTGTGAAATAGGGACAACAACATCTTCCTCTTTTATAAGATCTTCGATATGTATATCGTCTACCTCATTGGGCTGGATTTCCGTTCTTCTCTTATCACCGAATGTTTCAGCTGCATTCCGAGTCTCATCCGAGATAACCTTCATGAGAAGCTTTTCATCTGCGAGAAGTTCCTTATAGTAGGCGATCTTTTTTCTGATCTCTTCAAGCTCCTCAAGAATCTTGTGTGTTTCCAGGCTGGTAAGTTTCTGAAGACGCATGTCCAGGATTGCCTGAGTCTGGACTTCAGAAAAACCAAACCTCCTGATCAGCGCCTCTTTTGCCTCTGGTGTATCTGAAGAGGCTTTTATTATCTGAATAACTTCATCAATATGCTCCAGGGCCAGTTTTAATCCCTCGAGTATATGAGCCCGCTCTTCGGCTTTTCTCAGTTCGAACTTTGTTCTCCTGATGACCACATCTTTTCTGTGCCTGATATAGTAGTCGATCATCTCCTTGAGCGAGAGCAGCTGCGGTCGCCCATTTACCAAGGCAAGGTTGTTTACGTTGAAATTCTGCTGCAGCTGCGTATGAGTGAACAGCTGGTTCAGCACCACCTTTGCCACAGCACTTTTCTTAAGCTCGATTACGACACGCATACCGTCCCGATCCGACTCGTCCCGCAGATCAGCTATGCCGTCAATCCGTTTATCGCGAACTAAATCTGCAATCTTCAGCAGCAGATTGGCCTTGTTCACCTGATAGGGCAGTTCGGATACTAGAATGACATCCCGTCCGTTGGGAAGAGAGTCCATAATACAGCGAGCTCTGACAGTAACCTTGCCCCGTCCGGTTCTAAACGCATCCCGTATTCCACGGGCACCGCAGATAATTCCAGCGGTTGGAAAATCGGGACCTTTTATGTACTGCATCAGCTCATCAAGCTCTATATGGGGATTGTCAATCTGGGCACAGACAGCATCACAGACCTCGTTAAGGTTGTGCGGAGCTATGTTCGTAGCCATACCGACCGCAATACCGCTGCCGCCGTTTACGAGGAGGTTAGGGAATGCCGCCGGAAGAACAAGCGGTTCATCCATGGAGTCATCGTAATTCGGGCCGAAATCGACTGTTTCTTTGTTTATATCGCTGAGCAGGTATTCAGATATTTTTGCGAGTCTTGCCTCGGTATACCGCATGGCTGCTGCCGGGTCTCCGTCAACAGATCCGAAGTTTCCCTGCGGCTGGACAAGCGGGTAGCGCATGGAAAAGTCCTGGGCGAGCCGCACGAGCGCATCGTAAATTGACTGGTCCCCGTGGGGATGAAACTTACCAAGCACATCCCCGACAATCCTCCCGCACTTTTTGAAAGGTTTATCGGGGCGGAGTCCCATCTCGGACATAGAGTAGAGGATCCTTCTATGTACGGGCTTCAGTCCGTCCCTGACATCGGGGAGCGCTCTGCTCACAATTACCGACATCGCATAGTTAAGATATGATTCCCGCATCTCATCCTCTATAGCCACGGGTATTATCTTCTGTTTGATTACCGTATCCACTACTTATATCCTTATGGTATAGTTCTATTAAAGAGTTTCCGCCTTCTTACGGTGCTGATGCCGTCGAAATCACACATCCAGGTTGGAAACCATCAGTGCGTTATCCTCAATAAACTTCCGCCGCGGTTCCACCTCTTCACCCATGAGCATGGAAAAAACCGCATCAGCTTCAACCGCATCTTCAAGCTTCACCTGCACCAGGCTTCGTTTTTCGGGATCCATTGTCGTCTCCCAGAGCTGGGAGGGATTCATCTCACCCAGACCCTTGTACCGCTGGATGCCGACTTTACCGTCGTTTTCCGTTAAACCAAACTCCCCGATTACCCGTACCCGTTCTTTCTCGTCATAGGCATACGCAATTTTTTTACCGAAGGTGATCTTGTACAGGGGCGGCATAGCCAGATAGATATAGCCCTTTTCGAGGAGCTGCGGCATATACCTGAAGAAAAATGTCAGCAGCAGCGTCCTGATATGGGAACCGTCCACGTCCGCATCAGCCATGATGATGATTTTGTGGTAGCGGACTCTGGATATGTCAAAGTCATTACCGATACCGGCTCCGATGGAAGTAATGACCGGCTGCAGCTTGTCGTTTCCCAGAACCCTGTCGACTCTCGATTTCTCTACATTGAGCATCTTTCCCCATAAAGGAAGGATTGCCTGAAACTCCCGGTTTCTTCCCTGTTTTGCGCTGCCTCCGGCACTGTCCCCCTCTACGATGTACACTTCACAGAGTTTCGGGTCCTTTTCACTGCAGTCAGCAAGTTTCCCCGGAAGGCCTGTACCTTCTAAAAAGGACTTTCTTCTCGTCAGGTCACGGGCTTTCCTGGCTGCCATCCGTGCTTTTGCGGCAAGTAAGGCTTTTTCGAGAATTGCATCTATGACTGCCGGATACTCCTCGAAATAATCTGTCAGCTTCTGGTTGACCAGCGACTCAACGATTCCGCGTACCTCGGAATTTCCAAGTTTTGTTTTCGTCTGTCCCTCAAACTGCGGCTGCGGTACCTTGATGGAGAGCACCGCGGTAATACCCTCTCTAACATCCTCTCCGGAGAACGGCGTATCAAGTTTTTTCGCGTGCTTCGACTTCTTTAAGAAGTCATTGAACACCCGGGTGAGGGCAGTCTTGAAACCAATCAGATGCGTTCCTCCCTCCCGCGTGTTGATGTTGTTCACAAAGGTAAATACGGTTTCGTTGAACGCGTCGTTGTACTGGAGGGCGAGCTCGATATCGACATAATCCTTAACCGCCTCAAAATAGACCGGCTCGGGGTGGAGGGGTTTTTTTGTCTTATTCAGATACTCAACAAATGATTTTACCCCGCCCTCGAAACAGAAGATTCTCTCTTTCGGTTCGTCCAGCCGTTCGTCGGTGAAGCTGATCTCGATACCCTTATTGAGGAATGCGAGTTCACGCAGCCTCTGAGAAAGTACATCAAAACTGAATTCAAGGGTCTCGAATATTTCGCTGTCCGGTTTGAAACGAATGAGGGTTCCGGTATCGGTTGTTGTTCCCACGACAGCAACCGAATCGCTGTTTAAACCACGCTGATACTTCTGCTGATAAATATTGCCTTCGCGAAACACGGACACTTCCAGCCACTCAGAAAGGGCATTGACGACCGAAACACCGACTCCGTGCAGCCCGCCCGATACTTTGTAGCTGTTCTTGTTAAACTTCCCCCCAGCATGGAGTTTCGTCATAACTATCTCGAGGGCGCTGACATTCTCCGTCGGATGGATATCTACCGGAATTCCCCGACCGTCATCCTTTACCCTGATAACATCATCTTTTTCTATGGCTACCGTAATATGTGAGCAGTATCCTGCAAGTGCTTCATCTATACTGTTATCTACAACTTCATACACAAGATGGTGCAGTCCGTCCGGTCCGGTAGAACCGATGTACATACCTGGCCGTTTTCTGACTGCCTCCAGACCCTTCAAGACCTGAATATCTTGTGCGGAATAATTTGCATGCATACATTTGTTCCTGTAATAAAATGGATGCTGACAGTATATCTTTTTCAAAGATAAAAGTAAAGAAAGGAGAAAATTCGGGTCGTCTGCAGGCGCCCAAGCCCATCTCCCCTTATCGTGCACGTAAGAAGAACACACTAAGTATGTTTCAGTAATACAGTAAGTTGTTTTTTGTTAGTATTCCTAACCTTTTATAACTCAGCAAAGCGCCGCTTATGATTCGGAAATTCTTGTTATTAATCTTAAGCTGTTATACTATGTATGGTCATGGAAGACGGAAGCGACTACTACAATGCGATCTGGAAGGATACTCTCACGCAGCTTCGCCGCGAAATCTCCGATCAGGAGTATCACACGTGGCTGCACCATATCTCCTTTGAGTACTCGCCCGAGAAAGAGTTCGTCTTCTACGTACCCTCAAAGTTCGTTCAGGATCAGATCAAGCAGCGGTACCTGAAAACAATCTCCGCATCCCTCCAGCAGGCTACAGGGAAAAAACAAAAAATCAGTTTTTCCATCCGTAAGTCCGACGAAAAAGCCGGAACGGGAAACAGCGCTGAAGCAGATATGAAGGAGGATGACGAAGAACCTTCATCCCGTCCAGCTCTCCCGGTAAAAAAGGGTTCCTCAGGCTCACAGCGACCAATTTCCAGCTATACCTTTGACTCGTTTGTTGTCGGTGACAACAGCTCGTTCGCCTTTAATGCCTGTCTCGCTATAGCCAGAAATCCCGGCACCACCTACAATCCCTGTTTGATATACGGTGGAGTGGGACTGGGAAAAACTCATCTGATACAGTCCATAAGCAACTATATCACACTAAACTCTCCCAAGATAGAAGCTACCTATGTTACCGCGGAAACCTTCACAAACGAGTTTATCGAGGCCGTGGGGGAGCGGAAAACACAGCAGTTCAAAGGCAAATACCGCAAAGCGGATATCCTTCTTATTGACGATATTCACTTTCTCCAGGGCAAGTCATCTACGCAGGAGGAGCTGTTTCACACCTTTAATGAACTGTATGAATCAAATCGTCAGATGGTTTTCACCTGTGACCGGCCGGTCTCCGAACTCCGGGACTTGACTGCCAGACTGAAAAGCCGATTTGAACGGGGGCTGAATGTCGACCTCCAACCCCCTGACCTCGAGACGCGTATAGCCATACTCAAGAGGAAGTGTCAGGAACGCAACTATGCCATGAAAGATGAGGTTCTCACCTATATCTGTGAAAGCATCAATACTAATGTCCGAGACCTTGAATCATCCCTCACCAAACTCATCGCCTACTCAGATCTTCTGAAAAAGGAGATTACCCTGGCTATCGCCCATGAGCAGCTGAAAAACTCCTACTCCCTCAACCGTGAGCAGAGTGTGGCGATAGAGACTATACAGCGGGTAGTAGCAGAATACTTCAATCTCTCCTACATCGAACTGCGGGGTAAGAAAAGAACTCGGACGGTCTCACTTCCGCGCCAGATAGCAATGTATGTAGCCCGCAAGATTACCGACTACTCGACCACTGAAATCGGCTATGAGTTCGGCGGAAGAGACCATACCACGGTTATGCATGCCTGCCAGCGCATAGAGGGTCTTCTGCAGAGCGACCCAACCATGGATGCCGTCCTACAGAAACTTATCCGCTCGGTTCATGCCTACAGACGTCACTGACACGCTTTTTCTCTGTTGCTGTGCTCACACATACCGCTAGGGGGGGTTGTGGATAACCTGGGGATAACATCTGAATAAGCTGTGGATTTTTGTCTGTAAATTGTGGATAATATGGTATAGTTGTGGATACTGTGGATGAATTGTGGATAAAAATGCAGAGTTATCAACAACCATACTGCGCTGTAACGGGCTGTTGTTCAACTAATTACTTCCGTTATCCACAGTATCCACAGACCCTATTACTACTACTATTATTATAATATCCTAGTAGTAACAGAGACAGAACGGTTCCGCCGGATTGCGGGAGGAGAGCTAAACTGATGAAATTTATCTGTGAAAAAAACTCCATACTCAGTGAAATCTCGATTGCCCATGAGATCATCTCATCTCGTAATTCTCTCTCCATTCTTTCCAACGTGCTTCTTGAAACAGCGGACAATACGCTGAATATCAAGGCCACAGATCTGAAAATCGGGTTTCAGACGAAGATCCCGGTAGAAACGGTTTCACCCGGCTGCATCACGGTATTCTGTGACAAACTGCTGGGTATTCTGCGGTCATTGCCGGAGGGAGATGTGGAATTTGAATTGGATAACGACATTGTCGTTATCCGGCCGCTTTTTCAGAAGATCGACTTCAAGCTGAAAAGCATTGCAGCGGACGACTTCCCCGAACTCAGGGTAACTGACGATGAGAGCTACTTCGACATACCGCAGAAAGACTTCATAGAGATGATAGAGCAGACGATTTTTGCCGTCTCAACCGATGAGACCCGGTTTTTCATGAACGGAATCTATCTTGAGCAGAGCAGTACCGGGCTGATAATGGTTTCAACTGACGGGCGGCGGCTTTCCTACATCAACCGGATCATGAGCAGGGAGATGCCCATGTTCAAGCCGGTTATCATTCCTCCGAAGATTCTCACCCTCATCCGGAAGCTCTCGAGTTCAGAGGGAACCATATCTCTCTCACTTAACGATAACTATATATTTGCCAGGTTTGACTCCCATCGCCTCTACTCCACCCTGATAGAGGGACAGTTTCCCAATTATCGCCGCGTTATTCCCGAGCAGCAGCAGTTCAGCTGCACAATAGAACGCGAAGCCCTTGCTGAGGCCCTTAAGAGGGTATCCCTGCTGGTCGACCAGAAGTCAAACCGTCTCTTCATAGAGATAAGTGAAGGGATCGTAGTGCTCTACACAGAGGAGAGCGAGTTTGGAATGGCCAGGGAGGAGATACCCTGCGAATATTTCGGAGAACCGGTCAGACTCGCTGTCAATTATCACTATCTTACCAATCCTGTGAGAGTCATCGATACCGAACGGGTCACTATCTCGTTCACTGAGCCAAAGAAGGCAATAACGCTCTTATCTGAACCGGAGAAGGACTATTTTCACATAATCATGCCTATGCAGCTCGATTAATGCGAATTTTGTCAGTTACAACGTACAATTTCAGAAATCTTGAAAGCGCACATGTCTCCACCGATGACAGGTACGTTACGCTTGTCGGCAATAACGGGCAGGGAAAAACCAACTTTCTCGAGGCGATTTACGCAGCCTGCTATGGAACTTCTTTCCGCAAAGCGACACTTTCCCAGCTGTGCACGTTTGATACCGAGGAGGCGGCGGTTCATATTGAGGCGGTTCTTGATGACGGAGATAAAGTTAGGATCACTTACCAAATAAAAGACAGAAAACGTTCAATGTTTTTTCAGAACAAGGAAATCCGCGACAGAAAGGATCTCATTTATATACTTCCATGTATTGTTTTCACCCACGAAGATATAGATTTTGTTGACGGCAGCCCGGAGGCAAAGAGAAAATTCTACAACCAGACGATGACGCTTCACGATCCTCTTTTCCTTGATGATCTGAGACGATATTCCGGTCTTCTCAAGCAGCGCAATGCGCTGCTGAAGGAGCAGAGGTATAATCTTCTCTACCTCTATGACGAACAGCTGGCAGAGACCGGAGCGGCCATGGTAAACAGCAGAAGACGCCTTATTGATGAGTTTAATGAACTGTTTCCCGCACTTTACAGCCGGATATCCCTGGATTCGGAACCTGTCCGTATCATCTACAGACCATCATGGAAAGGCTGCTCACAGAGTGAGGATGCGAAAATACGACTGGATAAAGCCCGGGAGCAGGATATCCGGTACCAGACAACGACAACTGGACCCCATCGTGACTCTTTTCTCATTATGAGGAAGGGAAAAAACTACGTAGATACGGCTTCAACAGGACAGAAAAGACTTATATCGCTTATACTGAGATCTGCCCAGGCCGCCTTTTATACGAAAAAGACCGGTATAGAACCGATCCTGCTGCTTGATGATGTACTCCTGGAGCTGGATCTGGAAAAAAGGGAGCGGTTTCTGGAAAACACTCGGGGCTTCAGTCAGGCTTTTTTTACCTTCCTTCCGGGAGAATCCTACTTCAAAGAGGGAAGTTATTCCGGTATCGTCTATTCAGTATGCAACGGAGCACTGTCCGCTTATGAAAAAGGCGTCTGAGATCATAGATCAGCTCTTCTCAGCGATAGAAACAACACATCCGGGAGAGAAGGAGTTCGTAAGTCTGTTTCAGAGCTGGGAGAGAATTGCCGGTACCGACCTCGCTGCGCACAGCAGGATCCTTGAGATTGAAAGAAACTCAATCATGATCGAAGCTGATCATCCCGGCTGGTCTCAGCTGCTCTCCATGAAGAAAAACCAGATTCTTGCACGGATTCAGCGGGAGTATCCTGAACTTGGCATTACAACCCTGCGGCTGATGCTCAGAAACGAATCCAAGAGGTAGGCCTTACCGTTTTCTCACTAAAGGAATAATGGTAAGCGCGCTGAGTGCAGTAAAAACCCCCAGGAAGAAATAGAGGTTCGAGTATGACATTACTGCGGCGAGCAGGCCGAAGAGAAATATGCCTGCTGCGTTGCCGATATCAATGGAGCTTTCTTCGAAGGCCAGCGCTGATGCACGCAGTCCCAGAGGAGCTTTATCCACTATCCAGGGAATGAATACAGCAAGGCTGCCTGAATATCCGACACCCGCAATTGAAGCTGCGGCAAACAAAGCCCAGCTGCTGAACAGCCTTTCAATACCCAGCAGAGTAAGGCCGAGTGCGAACAGCATGACAAGCGGAAACACTACTGCACCTCTGCCGAACCTGTCGGACAGATACCCGGACAGGGGGGAGAATATAATGCCGGAGGCGGCGAATACTGTAAAAAAAATTGCCGGAGAGAGAATCGATGAAACAGATTCGATGTATACCGCAGTATAGGTAAGAACGATGCCGGAGGCGATAGAGGTAAAAAAAATACCGAGATAACAGCCTGCGAGGATGGGGTTGCTGAAAATACCGAGCAGGTCACGTACGGTTACCCGTTTTCCTCGCTGCACCGTATCGGTGTGGGGAAGAGGTACTGTCAGCAGCAGCAGAAGAGCTGTAGCTGATGTTGCCGAAAGACCTATGACCAGCCCCGGGTATCCGAAGGAGTCAATGAGCCGGTAGCCGATGAGCGGACCCACCATAATCGCGGATGAGACCGAGGCTCGGTAGATTCCCAGTGCCGTGCCGCGGACCGAAGGCGGCACCAGGTCTGCGACTGAAGAGCTTGCAGCTGAGAGAAATGTACCCATGCCTACTGCCTGATAGACGCGGGCGAGGGCCATGATGAAGAAGTTGGGAGAGATCCAGACAAACAGGGGAGCTGTCGCGAAGATCCCAGCCCCGAATACCAGGGGAAAACGGCGGCCGACAGAGTCGGCAAGAGGACCGAAATACAGACGCAGGATAACCGAGGCAACGGCAAAAATACTGCTCTGAAGGCCGATCATAAAATCACTGCCGCCCCTGTAGCGGATGTAGAGCGGGAAAAGTGTCAGGGAAACCATCAGGTTCATGAGTACGAGAAAGCCGGAAACGTAGAGCGTAACCACCGGCCTTGAAACAATCGGGTATACCGGTGCAGCTTTAAGTTCTTCTGTCCGCATATGATTTCAGTCTCCTCTTACAGGTGCCCGGTCATGAGCGTCAGCGGGTGTATAAAAAAGCGATTATGTTCTGCAACTGCCTTGACATAAACACATATGCATCGGTATACTTCCTCACTCGGTGGTGTGTAATACCATAGCAGAAGATGATGAAAGAGAACATCCCGTCTGCAGCGCGCACGGTATCTTTGATGCCCAGGTAATCGGACAGCTCAGACGAACAGATAGGAGAGGTTTCCTCTATGAAACGAACGTATCAACCTAGCAAAGTGAAAAGAAATAGAAGACTTGGTTTCAGAGCCCGCATGAAGACGAAGGGCGGGCGCCAGCTTCTTGCCCGCAGAAGGAGAAAGGGCAGAAAGAAACTCTCTGTCTCGGATGAGAAAAAACCTTACTAAAAGAGAACGGCTGAACAGAAAAGCTGATATTGACAGAATTTTTCGTGAAGGCAGAGCCGTCTCCGTTTCTGGTGCCCGACTCCGCTGTATTCCCAACGGGCTTCCGTACAACAGAATTGTTATTATTCCAGTCAGGAAGTACGGCGGCGCGGTTGAAAGAAACCGCCTGAAAAGACAGGTGCGGGAATGCTACCGTCAAGAAAAATCGAACTGTATCACCGGCTATGATATCGCTGTGCTTTTTTATCCGGGAAGAGCGTATGATTATTGGGAACGAAAAGATCAACTTCTCCTGCTATTTGCCAAAGCTGGATTGAAGGCAGAACGGTAAATAGGTTTCTGCATATAACGTGCTGTGTCTTTTTTCTCCTGTTATCCCTGGGTAAAAACAAAGCTGTGACTGTTCTCAGGAGATATAATGGATAAAAATACCGTTTTAGCAGTAGTCTTGTCGATCCTTATCATTATCGTCGGTTTTTCTGTTCAGGCAATATTCTTTCCCCCCGAGCCGGCCGAACCGGTTCAGACTGCAGTCGAGGATGTCCCCGATACAGCCGAGCAGCTGCCTGCTTCAACCTACGCCGCTCCTGCAGCTGCCGAAGGATCCCCCGGTTCGATAGTCGCCCTCGGAGATGACCCGAGCGTCCGCAGCATTCAGTTTCAGACTGAGGTCTTTGACATCGTTTTTGATGCAGACCACGCTTCAATCAGCGAGATGAAGCTGAGGAAGCACGTTGATGACGGAGTGCCGGTCGACATGATCTTTACCGACTCTTCCGAACAGTCTGCCTTTAAAACCTACTTCGGACACGATACCGATTCCCGTACCGACTACGGTTACCATGTGACTCGCCCGGATGAGTACACGGTTCAGTTCTCCCGTGATTTCGGCATTATCGGGGATGACGGTCAGCTGCGGCCGGGTACGTTCACCCTCACGAAGACGTTTGTCTTCATGCCCGAGGACTATCTCTTCGAGCTCTATGTCGAGCTTCGCAACAACATCAACGAAGTGGTGCCGCTCAACTACGGCGGATACTCCTATACCCTGGAGTTCGGACCGCAGATAGGACCGGAATTCTACGAGGCTCCTGACGGACGGTACGAGTACCGCCGCTTTTATACCCTTTCCGAGGGCAAGAAGAGTGAGGCGAAGCTGAGAAACAACGAGTATGAACTCAATTCCCTCTTCTCCTGGGCGGCGCTTACCGGCAAGTATTTCACCGTGATCGGTATTCCGGACGCCACAAACTACACGCTCCGGCTGCGGCAGGGGGAGACAGAGACGATACCGCTGACATCGTACATGATGTTTCTGCGGCCTGCAGTGAGGAGCTCGGTCAATACTGATGTGTTTCGGTTCTACATGGGGCCGCAGCAGAAACAGGAACTGGCTCTCTACAACAGTCCCGAGGACAACGGATTCGGTCTCAAGGACCTTCAGCTTGAGAAGGCCATGGACGCCAGTACGTGGTTCGGATGGCTGGAGAATGTGCTGAAGTGGCTTCTCGGAGTCTTCTATCTGATCGTTCCCAACTACGGGGTTGCAATTATCCTCCTGACAATCCTGATCAAGGTTGTACTTTTCCCGTTTACCCGCAAATCGTTCCAGTCGACCTCAAAAATGGCGGCGCTGAATCCGCAGATGCAGGAGATACGGGAGAAGTACAAAGACAATCCGACTAAGATGAACCAGGAGCTATCTGAGCTTTACAAACGGGAGAAGGTGAATCCGATGGGGGGGTGTCTGCCCATGCTGCTCCAGTTCCCGGTCTTCATTGCCCTCTACGGACTGCTGAACAAGCATTTTGAGCTGCGCGGAGCGGTCTTTATACCGGGCTGGATCAGCGACCTGTCAGCACCCGAGTCGATCTGGAATTTTTCACCAGTAAATGTCCCGTTTATCGGGAGTGACCTGCGGCTGCTGCCGATACTCTACGTAGCAACGATGGTTTTTTCGATGAAAGTCAGCCAGACCGGAGCCCAGACCTCCGGTACCGGAGCGGGCATGAACAAGATGTTCACCTACGTGATGCCTGCGATGTTCTTTTTCATCCTGTACAACGCTCCGTCGGGACTTATTCTCTACTGGACAGTGATGAACCTGTTCACCATTCTCCAGCAGCAGGTTACCAACAAGCTGCGCCTGCGCAAAGGGGAACATGATGCGAAGAAGCCCGATCTGAAGGTTGTGCCCCGTTCCGGTAAACAGGCAGGGCAGAAACAGACGGTAAAACCGCCGCAGAAGAAGAAAAAACGATAACAGACCGCGGACTCTGACCAGAAAGCCGACAGGACGTAGAGCGGCAGCAACTATTTGAAGGTCCAGCGGAGGAGAATAACGATATGGTACAGGAATTTGAGGGAAAGACAGAACAGGAGGCCATTGACAAGGCCGTTGAAGAACTAGGTCTCGAAAGAGAAGATTTTGACGTAGAAATTGTTGAAAGTGAAAAAAAGGGGCTGTTCAGAAAGGGCTCGGTTAAGATCAAAGTACACTTTAAAGGGGGCCGCCCCAAGCCCGAGCAAAAGAGTGAGGACTCCTCGGAGTTTGAGGAGAAGGTGATAGAGTTCATCAATCAGGTTATCCAAAAAATGGGTTTTTCCGGGAAGGCGGAAGTTTCCTACCGGAGAGAGTACAAGCTTGGCGTTACCATTACATCCCCGGATTCCGGCATCATAATCGGCAAGAAGGGGAAAAACCTTGATGCGCTTCAGCTGCTGGTCAATGTCTACGCCGGGCAGCTCGAACAATCCAAGAAGGTGGTCATCGACAGTGAAAACTACCGGATCAGGCATGAAGAGCACTTAGTTAAGCTGGCTTACAAAACTGCCGAACAGGTGAAACAGACCAAGAAATCACGCCTGCTTGAGCCGATGAACCCCTTTGAGCGGCGGCTTATTCATACCGCGCTCAACGACATTGTTGACGTGGATACCAGAAGCGAAGGCGACGGACTCTACAAACAGGTCAGAGTTTTCTACAAAGGGATGCGTTCAGAGTAGAGACTCTGTCCGTCCGCAGCCGCTGCGGCGTATCAGACAATGGAGGGATCACATGCAGAACCACACCCGAACATCCTACCGCTTTACCTCCGAATCGGTCAGCGAGGGACATCCGGACAAGCTGTGCGACCAGATTTCCGATGCGGTTCTCGATGCCTGTCTTGCAGACGATCCGAAGGCGAGAGTTGCCTGCGAAACCTTTGCTACTACCGGCATGGTCCTTGTGGGCGGTGAAATTACCACCGAAACCTACGTCTCCCTGCAGGACCTTGTCAGGAAGGTGGTGCAGGAGATCGGATACATCAATCCCGATTACGGGCTTGATTACCAGTCCATGGCGATTCTGAGCGCTATTCATACCCAGTCGGATGATATTGCCCGGGGAGTTACCATTACCGAGGGGGAGAACAGGGGCCGCCAGGGAGCGGGAGATCAGGGGATGATGTTCGGCTATGCCTCTGATGAAACGCCGGAACTGATGCCGGCCCCGATTATGTTCAGCCACAGACTGCTGAGAAGGGCTGCAGAGGTGCGGAAAAAGGGTATCCTCTCCTGGATGCGCCCCGACGCAAAGAGCCAGGTTACACTGAGGTACGAGAACGGCCGGCCGGTGCATGTTGAAACCGTGGTTATATCCCACCAGCACGATGACGGGGTAGGTATTGAGGAGATATCCTCCGGCCTCATCCGTGATGTGATAACTCCGGTGCTTGAACCCACAGGCATGTTTGATGAACAGACGAAGATTCTCATCAACCCGACCGGCAGATTTGTTATCGGCGGACCGCACGGTGATGCGGGGCTTACGGGGAGAAAAATCATAGTCGATACCTACGGCGGAATGGGACGGCACGGCGGCGGAGCCTTCAGCGGCAAGGATCCCTCCAAGGTTGACCGTTCAGGTGCCTATATGGCCCGCTATGTCGCGAAAAATCTGGTTGCGGCGGGGTTGTGCACCCGCTGTGAAATTGAAATAGCCTATGCTATCGGGGTTCCTGAACCGGTTTCAGTCTTTGTCGATACATTCGGAACCGGAGAGGTTGCGGATGAGCGGCTTGAAGAGCTGGTTGTCAAGGAGTTTGACCTGACCCCGGGAGGCATCATCAAGGGACTTGACCTTCTCAAGCCGGTCTACCAGGCAACTGCAGCCTACGGCCATTTCGGCAGGGATGAGTTTTCCTGGGAGCGCTGCGACAGAATCGAGGCGCTCAAACGCCTGGCCTGACCCGTTCAGAACCTGGAACGGATTATCCTGTTCAGCTCCGCCGCTTTTTCGTCAGTGAACTGGGCGCCGTGCTGCCCGATAATCTCCCCGGCGAGAACCGATGCAATCAGACCGCAGTCCCGCGGAGATGCGCCGAGACAGAGCCCGAGAAGGAAACCGGCTGCGTAGATATCACCGGCTCCGGTGGTATCTACCGGCTCCTTACCCTGGACCGGGATTCGGAACATCTCCCGCTTATGGCTCACGTAGGAGCCGAGCTTTCCGTTTTTTACTACAGCCGTGCGGCAGAGCTTCCCCATGGAGCGGGCGCACTCATAGGCATCGTAATTATCAAAGAGAATCCGGGCCTCCTCCTTGTTGGCGAAGACAATATCGGCATGGTCAGTAATCAGATCGAGGAAGGCGACCCGGTTGCGGCTGACGGCAAACGGGTCGGCGATATCGAAAGAGACCAGAGTGTCTGACGATTCCGCTACGGAGACAGCCGCGGCTATCGAGGACTTCTGACTCTCCGTGTCCCACATGTACCCGGTAAAGTGAAACATATCGGCTTCGGCTATCATCTGCGGATTGATTTCACCCGGTCCGAAGAGCCGGTTAGCTCCGAGGTAGGTATTCATGGTCCGCTCTGAGTCGGGTGAGACGAGAATGATGCTTGAGCCCGTAGGGGCGCTGCACGACTTGAGCTCATCAATGACCCCGAGCTCCTTCAGCCTCCTCCGGTAGATACCGCTGAACTCATCCTCTCCCACCATTCCGGCCACTGCCGAGGGGATGCCGAACGCAGCCAGTGTAATAATGGTATTCGGACAGGAGCCGCCGCAGCTGTAGGAGGCCTCCTTGTCCTTTATGAAGGCGAGCAGTTCCCTGCGCCCGGCCTCATCAATGAGGTGCATGGTACCCTTGTGAAGCCCCAGATGCTGAAGGTCCTCATCGGTAACCTCGACAATGATGTCGATCAGCGGGTTCCCTATCCCGTAGACTTTCGGAGTCATACAAGCATACTATCCGGAATAATTCAGCGGTACAAGTTTAATCGTGCATCCATCACGGAAAATACTCTCTGCTGCACAAGACTGCGGCACCGCCGCTGATGCGGATCCTCTTCCTGTGACGACAGTCCGCAGATATCGGCTGGAAGGACCGGCTCCTCTATCCAGATAAGGATTTTCGGGAAGAACAGCCGCCGCTTTATGCGGACCTCCACCACAGGAACTACGGGAACCTGGAAAAAGCAGGCAACGGAAAAAGCCCCGCTGTGAAACGGCTGCAGGGTCTGGCTGCCCGGATTCAATCTTCCCTCGGGAAAAAAGTGAACTGCGCAGGCGGGGTCTGCACTGAACAGTTCTCCGACAGCCCTGACAATCCTGCCGGGCTCAGCTGCGGGTATGGGAAAACTCCTCAGCATCCTGATAAACAACCCGAATACCGGGACTCTGAAGGTCTTTTCCAGGCCGGTGAAATAGACCCGCTTCGGCCAGAGAGCCTCGGCAACAAAACCCGGGTCGAGGTAGTGACAGTGGTTGGATACGAGGACAGCATTTCCGATGCCCCGCAGGTGCTCCCGACCCCTGACGCGGAAGGAGAAGAGGGTGAAATAGGCAGCCGTCTGCAGGACGAAGAGGGCAGAAAAGACTATGCGGGAAATCCAGTGAAAAATTCGGGATCTCGGCAGAATAGCTATTTGACGATGCGGTTTTTCCATACAAAGCCCCTGCTGCTGAGTGTAGCGTATGCCCCGTGAACGAGCATGACGATCAGCAGGGCAAATGAGAACGGAAACAGGAGGGCAGTGTACAGCGGCTGGCTGTTTC
>CAYSRK010000024.1:0-6550 GCA_964433385.1 uncultured Spirochaetales bacterium | reverse complement strand
AAAACACTACCCCGTTATAAAATAAAAATACTCGGGCTGGGCGGATTTGAACCGCCGACCCCGTGTCCCCCAGACACGTACGCTAAACCCCTGCGCTACAGCCCGTTGCGGAAAGCTGCTCAGCAGCTCCCTGCTCGAGGGAAAAAATATCATAGGCGCCTGATTGTGTCAACGAGCCGGTGTACACAAAGTTCGGCTCTGACGACTTATCTGGCTTTTGTTGGTATTTGTACTTTTCTCTCCTTGGTATATGTGAGTATATTCTTCGTCATGGAGGTCTGCATGAAATCAGACGACGCTATCTATGACTTGAAAGCTAAAATGCTCAGCGGTGAGGAGATAACCCTTGAGAAGTATCGGGGAAAGGTTCTGCTGATCGTTAATACAGCCAGCAAGTGCGGATTCACTCCGCAGTTTGCCGGACTCGAGGAACTCTATAAAAAGTATAAAGATAAGGGGCTGGAAATACTCGGCTTTCCCTGCAACCAGTTCATGAACCAGGAACCGGGGGGGAAGGAGGAGATCGGCAGCGTATGCTACGTAAACTACGGAGTGACCTTTCCCATGTTTGACAAGATCAACGTGAACGGACCTGATGCCCATCCGCTCTACGTATTTCTGAAAAAGAGCCTGCCCCAGCTGGCCGGTACGAAAATCAAGTGGAACTTCACCAAATTTCTCGTTGACCAAGAGGGCAGGCCTGTGAAACGTTTCTCACCAGCAACGAAACCGGAAAAACTCATTCCTGATGTCGAAAAACTCCTGAAAGCATAAACGGTGCAGCAGGGCAGGGGAACTGTATCCCCTGTCCCCTAATCTGTCAGGGCGACAATATCCCGTTCAACATACCCGGTATGGAGCAGGTGGTGCGATCTCTCTCCGAGCGGAGCCTTCAGGTATTCCTCATACAGCTGGGTGATTGCCGGATTCTCGTGTGACTGACGCAGCTCACGCCCCTCGTCCTCCCGATAAATCGCCTGAATTCGGGCAGCTCTCACCTCATTCGTGGTAAAACGCGGTTGACCGCCGCCGCCGATGCAGCCTCCCGGACAGGTCATTATCTCAATGAAATGAAACTCCTCCCCCGTTTCCTTGATCTTGTCAATTAGGGAAGAGGCATTGCCGAGACCATGCGCCACCGCAACCCGGGCTGTGACACCCTCGAGGAATCTCCAGCGCTCAACCGTATCGGTAAAGGTGACCTCGGCCTTCTTGATTCCCTCAAGACCGGCTAGAGGCTCGATATGCAGCTTCTCAGCAGGGAGCGTCCTGCCGGTAACAACCGCATAGACCGTTCTCAAAGCCGCTTCCATAACTCCGCCGGTATTGGCAAAGATATCGGCTGCTCCTGTGGATATACCGAACGGTTCATCCATCTTCTGGTCGGGCAGGGAAAGGAAATCTATTCCGGCCATCCTGATCAGATCCCCGAGTTCACGGGTAGTAAGCACATAATCAACATCCTGATACCCGCTGGAATTCATTTCAGGCCTCTTAGCCTCAAACTTCTTGGCAGTGCACGGCATGATCGAGACAACTGTCATGTTCGCTGGATCAACCCCTGCCTTCTGGGCGTAGTAGGTTTTTGCCAGAGCTCCAAACATCTGCTGGGGAGATTTGCACGTGGAAATATTGGGGAGAATCTCCGGGTGGAAATACTCGGCATACTGAATCCAGCCCGGAGAACAGCTGGTGTACTGCGGCAGGGCAGCCGGCTTACCGTTAACCAGTACATCCTCAAGCCTGCTCAGCAGTTCGTTTCCCTCCTCAATAATGGTCAGGTCGGCGGTAAAGTTGGTATCAAAAACGGCATCAAACCCCAGCTCCCGCAGCGCCGTCACCATCTTGCCGGTAACAAGCGTTCCCGGTTCCAGCCCGAAGCACTCACCGAGCGCGGCCCTGATAGCCGGGGCGGTCTGGACCACCACATGTCTCTTCGGATCATCAAGGGCATTGAGCACCCCATCAATGTGGGAAATCTCCGTTATAGCTCCCGTCGGACAGACGGCAGCACACTGCCCGCACTGCACGCAGGCTGCTGAATCCATCGGCCGGGAAAAAGCCGGACCGATAATTGTATCGTACCCCCGGAACTGGGCGCTGATAGCGCCGACATGCTGTATATCGTGGCAGATTGTGACGCACCGCCGGCACTTGATGCACTTGCCTGGATCCCGGGAGAGGGCAGGGGTTGAGCGGTCTACTGCGGATACCTCCCTTACCCCGGGAAAGGTGATATTCCTGATACCAAGATTCTGCGCAAGGGTCAGCAGCTCACAGTCCGTGCTCCTCACGCAGGTCTGACAGTCGCCCCAGTGTTCGCTGAGAATAAGTTCAACCACATACCTGCGGGCGTCCCTGACCCGCTTGTTGTTGGTATAAATGACCATACCCTCCATAACCGGGGTGGAACAGGAAGCGGCAAGGGCGGAAAACCCCTCAACCTCAACGACACAGACCCGGCAGGAACCCTGAGGTACAGTCCCCTCAAGAAAGCAGAGAGTGGGTATCGTAAATCCAGCCTCACGGGCAGCGGTCAGAATGGTTGTATTCCTGCGTGCTTTGCAGGGAATGCCGTTTATTGTAATATTAACCATGTACAGCCTCCTTAACGGTGCGGTTCTTGCTGTGCCCCTTCGCTCCCGGGGAAAATGTCTGTTCATCGGTCTCATCGTACGTACGTACGGTTTTCCCGTAGTCGCAGCGCAGACAGCGCTGGGCCTGGCGCATAGCTGCAGGTTCGCTCCAGGGCAGCTCCACTTCCTCGAAGTTGGCTCTGCGTCGTTCTATGGGTGTTGAGCGGACAGGTTCCCGCGGATACATAACCGGATCTGCATCGGGATCGAATTGTGTCTGAATCTCCTTCTCATATCGCCAGAACGCGTGGTTTCCGCCGGTAAGGGAACTGTCAATTCCCACAGCAGCCTTTTCCCCGGCAGCTATTGCCTCCACTACAGAAGAAGGACCGTCAACGCAGTCACCCCCGGCAAATATGTCAGGATGGGAGGTCCTTCCGGTTACCGGATCGGCAGAAATGAATCCCCGTTCGTTGAGCAGGATCCGGTCCTCACCGAAGAGTATACCGGTATCAAGACGCTGGCCAATCGCGATAATCACCTGATCAGCTTCAATGACAAACTTCTCCTGCTTTGAGGCAGTAGGGCGGCGCCTTCCGGTCGTGTCGAAACCTCCAAGCTCCATTCTCATGCACCGTACGCCGGAAGCTTTGCCTTCATCGTCAGCGGTTATCTCAACCGGCTGGGTGAGACAGGATATCTCAACCCCCTCAAGCAGTGCCTCTTCTATCTCTTCCGCATAGGCCGGCATCTCCTCACGGCTGCGCCGGTAGATAATCTTCACCTGTTCAGCACCGAGGCGCAGGGCAGTACGGGCTGCATCAATCGCAGCATTTCCGCCGCCGATAACCGCAACCTTCTTCCCCACCTGAACCGAACCGCGGACGTTATAGCGCTGCAGGAAGGGAACAGCCTGGGTAACACCCTCATGCTCCTCTCCCGGCAGACCCATGGAAAGTGACTCGGGTGCGCCGACTCCGATAAACACCTTCTCGAACCCCTCCTCACGAAGGCTTTTCAAGGTAATATCGCGTCCGAGCATCTTATCACTGATAATATCCACTCCCATCTGTTCTATCATCCGTATCTCGCGGGCAACAATCTCGCGGGGCAGGCGGTAGGAGGGAATAGTCTGAACCAGCATGCCGCCCGGACGTACGGAGGCATCAAATATTGTGGGACGATACCCCAGGCGGGCAAGGAAGTAGGCGCAGGAGAGACCGGCAGGACCGGCTCCGATAATTGCAACTCTGCGCGCAGCATTCTCCTTATTCTCCCGAACCTCCGGCACCTGCATCGTAATCTCCTGGTCGACGAGAAATCGTTTCACACCTCTGACCGATACCGGTTCATCAAGACTTGATCTGCGGCACTTATCTTCGCAGGTGTGGAAGCAGACCCTGGCGCATACAGCGGCAAACGGGTTACGCTCACGATGGAGCTTGAGCGCCTCGGCATACCTTCCTTCACCTGTCAGGGCGACAAACCCTGGTATATCGACCCGGGCAGGGCAGGCGCTCTGGCATGACGCGCGTACCAGGCTTGGGCAGACACCCGCCTCGCAGTGTTTGTCACGAATATGGGCTTCATATTCATGACGGAAGTGCCTGATGGTTGACAGAACCGGGTTAGGAGCTGTCTGTCCCAAACCGCACAGAGCCGTGTCCTTGATCTGGCTGCCCAGCTGTTCAAGCGCCTCAATATCCCCCTCCCTGCCGTCTCCGCTGCAGATACGGGTGAGAATCTCCAGCATCCGCCGGGTGCCGACCCGACAGGGAACACACTTGCCGCACGACTCTTCACAAACAAACTCAAGAAAATAGCGGGCAACATCCACCATGCAGGTAGTGTCATCCATTACAATCAGCCCGCCGGAACCGATAATGGCTCCGAGTTTCTTCAGCGGTTCATAATCGAGCGGAACGTTCAAGTGCTGCAGCGGAATGCAGCCGCCCG
This sequence comes from uncultured Spirochaetales bacterium, assembly GCA_964433385.1. GTDB lineage: Bacteria > Spirochaetota > Spirochaetia > JABMQR01 > JABMQR01 > M55B182. Next base: position 2,018 of record CAYSRK010000024.1, on the reverse strand, counting down.
AGGGACCGCCGATCTGCGCAGCCTTGAACGGCCGATTATTTTTGATCCCCCCTCCGATATCGAAGATCAGATCCCCGAGCGGAGTTCCCAGCGGAATCTCCACCAGACCGGTGGTATGAACGGCACCGGCAAGGGCGAAGACCTTGGTCCCCTTGCTCTCCTCCGTCCCATAGGAGGCGTACCACTGAGCCCCCTCATCAACAATGACCGGAATATTCGCGTAGGTCTCCACATTGTTAAGCAGGGTAGGCTTGCCCCAGAGACCTTGGTTGGCAGGGAAAGGGGGACGAGTCCGCGGTTCACCGCGCTTACCCTCAATAGAGTTGATTAGGGCTGTTTCCTCACCGCAGACAAAAGCACCTGAACCCATCCTGATCTCCAGGGTGAACGAGAAATCGGTGCCCAGGATAGATTCTCCCAGGAATCCTGCCTCCTCTGCCTGTTCGAGGGCTTTGAGCAGCCGTGAAACTGCCAGCGGGTACTCAGCCCGCACATATACATACCCCTTTGTCGCTCCGATAGTCCGGGCTGCTATAGCCATTCCTTCGATCAGGGCATGCGGATCACCTTCGAGTATGCTTCGATCCATATAGGCGCCTGGATCACCTTCATCGGCATTGCACAGAACATACTTCTGAGTCCCTTCAGCCTGTTTGGTGAATTTCCACTTCAGCCAGGTAGGAAATCCCGCTCCCCCGCGGCCGCGGATTCCCGACTCCTCCAGTATATGAATAATATCGAGTTCAGGCTCTTCAAGAACTTTGGCCAGAGCCCGGTAGGATCCATGGGCAATGGCGTCGGTAATGCTCAGCGGATCTACCGTTCCGCAGTTGCGCAGAACAATCTTCTTCTGCTGGGAGAAAAAAGTGGAATCTCCCTGCACCCGCTCATCGGCATGGCCGAGTATCAGGGGAGCGTAGGGCACCTTTTCTATGTAGTGTGATCTGAGAAGCTCTTCGAGATGCTTGGGATGAACCTCTTCATAAACCGTATGACGGGGATAGCAGCTAATAACCGGACCCTTTGAGCACGGACCGAGACAACCGGTCTTCACAATGGGAATATCAAGACCGAGCTTGGCGAGGGTCTTATTCACTGCCCCAACCAGGTCGAGAGCGCCGGAAGCGATACAGCCGCCTCCAGTGCAGATAAGAATCTTCGGCTCATCAGCCTGTTCACGGGTTGTATTCAGCAACTGAGCAGAAACTTCAGAAAACTCATGTAAAGAATTCAGTCGATCAATCTTCATGGTGGTTACCCCCTTCAGATGCCTCTTCGCGGTAGTGCGCTACGAGCTCGCGCACGCGGGAGGGTTTTACCCGCTGATGCACCACATCGTTTACCATTACAACCGGAGCCAGCCCGCAGGCTCCGAAGCAGCGGCCGACCTCCAGGGAGAAAAGGCGATCTTCGGTTGTCTCCCCGACCCTGATGCCGAGTTCACGCTGCAGGGCTTCCAGGACCTCGTTGCCGCCGCGGACATAGCAGGCGGTACCCATGCAGACTCGGAACAGATAGGTACCCCGTGGTTGGGTTGAGAAGTAGGAGTAGAAGGTCACAACCCCGGTCACTTCACTGAACGGGATTTTCATACTCCTGCTCACGTGCCGAAGGGCATGTTCACTCAGGTACCCGCAGGTGTTCTGAATTGTCTGGAGCACGGGAATGAGCGCTCCGCTCTGCCCTTGGTAGGATTCGATAATACCGTCAAGAACCGGCAGCAGGGTGGAAAGGTCTTCCTTGCCGCAGGTCTGACCGTTATTGGCTGGTCTGTTCTCTTGCAGTTGTGATACAGCAGGCACGGTACACACTCCTTTTTTTAACACTTATTTTGTTTGGTGTGAGTGTTACGCTGAGGTGAGAACAGTAAGTATTGCTATACTTGGCATATGCTAAATACTTTCTATTCTCATCCTATGTTGCAATAAGAAAATATTTACCCAATAAAAGCTATTTAAATCATGTATTATGTTGCAATACGAATAGGATAAATATATATAGATATAAAAATATAGATA
>CAYSRK010000023.1:0-2021 GCA_964433385.1 uncultured Spirochaetales bacterium | reverse complement strand
CAGCACTCAGGAGGACGATGATGCGCAGGCGCCTGCGCATCATCGTCCTCCTGAGTGCTGCGGTTCACCTGTTCTTCTTCACCTGGGTCAACTTCGCTGCGGCGCTTCTGCAGCTGTTCATCGTCCTATCCCCCCGCCGGTTAAACAGATGGAAAACCCTGTTCCTGCTTACCGCGGCCGAAGCTGTTTTTACCGCAGGCGCCCTCTTCTCTGAGGGGCTGCTGCACGGTTTCTCCGTACCGCTGCTCTTCTCAATCCCGGTACTTTTCTCCGTTCCCCACCCCCCGGGCCTCCCGTCTTCAGGTCCTGTGCGGGAACGGATACACACCCTTTTCTCAGCGCCCGCAGCAGCCGGGACTGCTGACGCCCTCTACCGGTTCCTCAGGATTGCTGCGGTGCTCTTCTTCGGCCTCTGCTCCCTGCTGATCCTCTACCTGCTCTTCTCCCTCAGCTTCTCACGCGGAAATATTGTCAGCTACTCCTCACTGGTTCCGCCGTTTCCATCAGCAGCCTCCTATCGCAAGATCTTTACTGAGCACGGCTTCCTCAGGGCGCTGCTGAATACATTTCTTATCGCACTGCCCGCAGCCCTGATAATCCCGCTGCTCACGGTACCGGGCGCATACGGCCTCTCAAGGGTCCGCAAGGAGCGCAGCGACCGCTGGCTGGTGATCATGCAGACTCTCGGCACCTCCGGCGGTATCCATACCCTCATCCCGCTTTTCACCATCGTAGGAACGCTAGGTCTGCTCGACAACCGGGCAGCGGTTATCTTCCTCTACGTCGGTCACAGCATTCCCCGTTCCACCATGATTCTCAAAAGCTTCTTTCAGGATATCCCCGACTCACTCTATGAGACTGCGGCTATTGAGGGGTGCCGTTTCAGGGAGTTCCTCAGGCTGATTCTGCTGCCCCTTTCACTGCCGGCGGTGACAGCGGTGGTGATGACCAGCTTTCTCGGCGCATGGAACGGGTTTTTGGTTCCTCTGCTGTTTCTCGGCTCCGAGACAAAGTATCCGGTCAGCATCACCCTCTTCCGCTTCGTCGGCTCCGGCGACAGCGGGAGCCCGCTGTGGAGCCTCTTCGCCGCGGCGGCGGTGGTCGACCTGCTTGTCGTCGGGGGGCTGTTTTTCCTCGTCAAACGCCCGCTGAGCACCACGCATCTGTCGGAATACCATCAGTAGCGCAGGCATCTCAGCAGATGAGGGGCACAAAGACAAATCCGTAGTACTCCTCCTCTTCGATTCTGCCGTCAGGTTTCAGTTCTGCCGCGACAATCGCGCTCCCAACCGGGATTACCAGCCTGCCGCCCTCGGCAAGCTGGCTGGTAAGCTCATGGGGGAAAACTCGGGCAGCAGCTGATACGAGAATGCGGTCCCACTGCGTACCGGGCCGGCCGAGTTCGGGACCTGAGAGTTCTATCGCGGCGTGAGAGAATCGATAGCGGGCAAGGTTCTCCTGCCCGAAGCGGACCAGCTCCGGGATTCGTTCCAGCCCCAGGACCCGTCCATTCTCCCCGACGGCTGCGGCAAGCAGGGCAGTCGTCCACCCTGACCCCGATCCGATGTCCAGGACGCGAGCCCCTCTTGGAAGGTGGAGAAGGTCAAGCATGAATGCTACGGTGTAGGGCTGGCTTATCGTCTGTCCGTACCCGATCGGGTAGGGACGGTTGTCGTAGGCCCGCTTTCTCAGAAATCGGGGCATGAAATCGGCCCGGTCGACGTTCTGCAGCGCCCTTCTGACTGCCGGGTCCCGCAGCACTCCCTGCTGCTCAAGCTCCTCCAGCAGATTTTTCATCTCTTCCATACCTGACAGTATACGCTATGAAGAGGAGCGGACAAAAGGGGCGGATCCGTATGATCCCCCTGTCTGACCGCCTTTAAAAAGTGGTATAGTGAACGGTATGGATGCCTATGACCTGCCTGCAGCGGCTGCCGGAGATTACCGCCTGCTGCTTGACCGGGGCTATCCGGTCAAGGCGACTCTGAAACTCGTCGGAGACCGCTACCGGCTCTCTTCCG
>CAYSRK010000022.1:0-2732 GCA_964433385.1 uncultured Spirochaetales bacterium | reverse complement strand
CGCTCCGACCGCCTCGCGAAGTACAACCAGCTGATGCGCATCGAGGACTACCTCGAGACGACCGCATCCTACCCCGGTATGAAGGCGTTCAACTTCGGCTTATAGACCTGCTTGGAATAACCGTATCAGGCTCTCCTCCCGCTTGGGGGAGAGCCTTTTTTTCAGTCAATCGGATCCGCTTCGCGGGAATCGGGGAATCTGGCTGCGGCGGCCGCGATAACACGGGGGCTCGAGAACCCCTTGCGCAGGAGGGAACGAATCATCTTCTCGCGGGTCATGCCCCTGCTGCGCAGCAGCTTGTCGGCTGCCGCATCGAGGGCCTGCCGCAGGACCTCCTCATCGAGCAGCTCCTCAAGCGCCAGTTCAGCGGTTCTCCGGTCAACCCCGCGGGCAGCGAGTTCGGCTGAGAGCACTGCCAGGCCTGAGGGGTTTTTTCGCAGCCGCATGCGTATCCAGCCCTCGGCATAACGCAGGTCATCGAGAAGACCCCGTTCCTGCAGTGAAGCTGTCACCTGTTCAATGGTTTCCCGGGAAAATTCCCGCCTCAGCAGCTTGAGCCGGAGCTCGGCCGCCGAGTGGTCGCGCACGGCAAGCAGGTCGAGCGCCTTTGCCCTCGCCTGCCGGAACTCGCAGCTGCTCTTCAGCTCGCGGTACTGCGCCTCATCGAGCTCCTGTCCCGGTGTGAGACCGGACTCGCGGGCAAGGGACGCGGGAATAAAAAAAGAGGAGCCATCCGCGGCAGCCGCTTTCAGCCCGCTGCCGGTAACTCCTCTTTCGACCCGTGCAAATACGCTGTTATCGTTTCGAGAACTGGAACTTGCGTCTGGCACCTTTCTGCCCATACTTCTTCCGTTCCACCATCCGCGGGTCACGGGTAAGAAAGCCGTTGGCCCGCAGGGTTTTGGTATTCGTCTCATCGTAGGTCTGCAGAGCGCGGGCGATGCCGTGCCGGCAGGCTCCCGCCTGACCCGAAGGACCGCCGCCGCGGACGTTGATGACAACATCGAACTTCGTTACGGAATCAGTAACATCCATCGGCTGCTTGACGACATAGACAAAACTGGGGTTGCCGAAATACTCGTCCACGTTCCGTCCGTTCACCGTGATTGCTCCGCTGCCGGCCCGCAGATAGACCCGCGCAACTGAGGTTTTTCTTCTACCGGTTCCTAATGCCAGATTTACGTTCGTATCCACTTATCAGCTCCTGACCTTAAATTTCTACCTGTTCGGGTTTCTGGGCGGCATGAGGGTGAGCCGCTCCGGCGTACACTTTGAGATTGGTGAACAGCTTCCTGCCCAGCCTGCCCTTCGGCAGCATCCCCCGTACCGCATGCTCCATGGGATACGTCGGTTTTCTCACCACCATATCGGAGTAGACCTCTCCCCGGAGACCGCCCGGGTACCCGGAGTGCCGGTAATAGATCTTCTTTTCCGCCTTTGTGCCGCTCAGCGCAGCTTTTTCCGCGTTGACGATAATGACAAAGTCGCCGAGGTCCTGATGGGGCACGAACTCCGGCTTGTTCTTTCCGCGGAGAATCTTCGCAGCCTCAACCGCCACACGGCCGAGGCGTTTTCCCTCAGCATTGATGACGTACCACTTCTTCACCACGTCCTTCTGTTTTACATATACTGTATTCATATCTTCTACCCTGTAATAGAATTATAGTGTTACCTGATGCAAGCGGTGTATGATTTCATATTTGCTTTGTCTTGTCAAGCCGTCAGATATGAATTGCCGCGCGGTACAGGACCTCAGCCAATGTACCTTTTTTTCGCTGTTCTGAAAAGCCCCCTGAAGAGACGATAGTGAGATTAATTCCGCTGTCTGTTCTGCCGTGCTCAATTCGCGGGATTCCACCTTCCCGAACTGCGCCGCTGTGCCGCCGGAAAGTGCGCTATCTCGGCAAGATTGCCGTCGATGACCTCCTGCTCAAGCGCATGCACCGCAAGCTCTCCGGCCATGTAAGCCTGATAGCCGCGCAGGTCGAGCAGACCGTGCCCGCTGAGCCCGAAGACGATCACCTTGTCCTTGCCCTCCTCCTTCGCCTGCCTGGCGGAACGGATGGCCGCGGCGACCGCATGGCTCGTTTCCGGGGCTACGATCAGTCCCTCGGTCCTCGCAAACAGGAGGGCTGCCTCATAGCACTCGATCTGATCAAGGGCAGTGGGAGAAACGAGTCCCTCAACGGCTGCCTGGGATACCAGCGGGGACATGCCGTGGTAGCGCAGACCGCCGGCATGGATCGGCTCGGGGACGAAGTTGTGCCCGAGAGAGAACATCGGCAGCAGGGGAGTCATCCCGGACTTGTCTCCGAGATCGTAGACGAACCTGCCCTTCGTCAGGCTGGGACAGGAGGCCGGCTCTACCGGGATGATCTCAATATCAGCACCGTTGATCTTGTCGCGCACGAACGGGAAGGCAAGACCGGCGAAATTGCTGCCGCCCCCCGAGCAGCCGATAACCACATCCGGGGAGGCTATGCCGAACATCGCGAGCTGCTTCTTCGTCTCAAGCCCGATAATCGTCTGGTGCATCATCACGTGGTTGAGCACGCTGCCGAGTGAATAGCGCGTTTCGCCGCGGGGATCGCTGACCGCCTTCTCCACCGCCTCGCTTATCGCCATCGCCAGACTTCCGGGCGTATCGGGAGTGGCTGCAAGGATCTCCCGCCCGATGTTCGTCTCCTCACTCGGACTGGCCACGCAGTCGGCGCCCCACGTCTGCATCATCA
>CAYSRK010000021.1:0-8979 GCA_964433385.1 uncultured Spirochaetales bacterium | reverse complement strand
CAGAAGGATGCGGCGCACCCGCAGGGATGAAGAGGCTGATATTCCTGTCCCGCTTGCCAATGTATACGGCGTTATTGCGGTATCAAGCATCGTACCCTGCCCGGGGGCAACCATGATACTGCTGTTCGCCATGTACGCTGAGGCTCTCGGCCTGGGTATGCTCGCAGTTTTCTTCATGTCGCTGGGAATGGGTATTGTCATCTCTTTTGCCGGTTATCTGGCCTATACGGGAAGAGTCGGGCTGTTCAAGGGTATCAGCAGCCGCAAACAGCTGATAAAAGTCATTGCAGAGGGGCTGGAGCTGTTTTCCTATCTTCTGCTCTTCGGTTTTTCACTGTATATGCTTATGCCTTTTTTACGGAGTCTGTTCTGAGTTCTCATCTTTCATTCCCCATAGTGCCTCACAGAACCAGCATCTGAACCTCTCCTGCACGTAAAATACGGACTAAAAGGATGCCCCTCCTGTCAGGGGCATCCCTGAAGTAGATCACCGGTTACCCGGAAGAAGACTGAACCAGCAGTCTGCCGGCATCAGGCTGTGAAGGGATGAAAAAAAACGGGTCTTCTGCAGCGCTTGGAGGCTGAAAAAGACCCGGATCGGGAGACGGAGACTCAGCTGTTCAGCCGAATCTCCGCAGGACAATTACCGTACGGCAACTCCGTCGTAGTAGCGCACGCCGTCTTTCAAAGACCAATGCTTCATAAAATCCCATAGCAGAGGCATTTCAGCGGGAATGCAGTTGTGAGCGCGATATGAAGTTCTTCCCACTTTGAAGAGCGGGAAGCCCTGCTCGTTTTTCCATGTCCAGGTGGTGAAACGGCCGTTTGTTTCCACATTTGACCCGTCGCCGAGCGGACCAACCTGATTGGCTTCGAGAAAGTACTCTGCCCATCCATCCAGCATGTTGACCGTGTCATCCCAGAGAGTTCCGGTCATCATGCCGATATCACCTTCACCCAAGAAGCAGAAGGTGGGGACCGGTTCATGTGATGCAAGTTCCGGGGCAGTGGAACCAAACCCTCCGCCCTCACTGATCTGAGCTAGTCCAGATGTGGAAGCGACAGCTGCGAAATAGTCGGGATTGGTTATGGCGAAACCCTGAACCGCAAAGCTTCCTGCTGACTGCCCGGTTGCGTAATAACGGGTCGGGTCGGTATGGTAGTATTTTGTCATGTAGTCGGCTAGTTTCTCATAGAACATGCCGGTATTCGCGTGGCTGACAGAGGTTGATGACGCACTGTAGGTTTCACACGGTATGGCGAGAATTACCCCCTCTTCCTCAGCAACCTTCCACCAGAGCGTATTATGAAAGAACACCTGATCTGTCTGCGTATTTCCGGCAAAAACAAAGATGACCGGAGCGCCATCAGGCCAGATGTCGTCTGCAGATTCGGGAACGTACACCTGGAATTCACGGACTTCCCCGTTTACCAGCATGGTGCGGATCTCCCCGAAATCAGCTCTGGGGGCAATGAAATTGCCGTATGCGGTTGTATTATCATAACTGACGTACGCAGTGACAAAGTCGTAGAGGCTTTGCGTAAGCTGCGGACTCAGAACGTCAACATCTGCTTCAAGGACTGCTACTTTTGAAATCGGTCCGGCGTATGCGGTCGCCCAAGCATCCGAGTACCGACTCTGGGCATACACGGTCGCTCCGTACAGACAGTCTGTGTCAGCACTTCCGGTGAATGCAGTGTCATTCACTTTTTTCCAATAGGCGATTCCTTCGCTGACGCTGTCGAGGTCCCTGCTTACAAATGCGGTGGGAACGGGGACATCACTGACTGCGAACTTCAGCTCTTGGGGTATTTCCACCGGTTCATATCCTGACGAAAGGCCGTCGAAGTAGACATCATCGAACTGATCATAATACGACCCCTCAAGGCCGGTACTGTTTACGTAGGCCTGACTGACAACTTTCAACGGATTAGCCGCAGCCCACGCCTCAAGTGCAGTCGCCCCTCCGTCGTAACCGACAAAGTAGCTGATGCCGAAAATTGAGAAATAGCTGTTCCTCGAGTAGAATTTGAGGACGGCATCAACATAGTCTATCTCAAAAGCGGGGGAATTCCAGCCGTCAGCAGCAGGTTCGAGCAGAACGAGTCCTTCGTCGGTATTCTTTGCTATATCCATCCACCCGCTTGCGGTCATGAACTCGGTGGTATCAATACCTTCGGGAACTGCAATGACGGTGTAGAAACCGCGTATCGGAGTAGTGCAAGGCAAGTAGAATTTAGCGGTTCGGGTTCTGCCGTTGACGGTGAATGTTTTCTCGAAATACCCTGTCATGGGCAGTTTGTTCGCCCGCTGGTAGTCATAGGCAGGTATCGGCAGGTCATCAAGGGACACGGGCGTGAACTCTCTGACCACTTCAGCCTGAACTGCTGCCTCCTCTTCGAGTCCCGCGGAAAACATGCCGACGGATCCTGTGATAAGCAGCAGTGCAATGCATGCAGTTACTGCTAATCTTCCGGTTCTTTTCATAGCTCTTCACTCCTTTTCTCATGTACGGGTGCTCTTCGACCAGAAAAGCACCATGAATACTTAAACAGGCTGTTCAGCCGGATTAAGCCAGATTGTAACGGCAGGATTTTTTTTACCTCCTTCCTGCAGAATACTAGAAAGATATTCATTATATATTACAATAATAATTAAATTATAACACAATACGGCAGATATACAATGTTTTTATTAGCCTGATTTACTTGATTTTACAGAAGAAGATACAACTATCATTCCAGGCTTTTCCTGCAGTGAAATTCTCTATGACTTGGCATGTGTGCGTACTGATGCGCTTCGCGACAAGGTCAGAACTGCGGCAATTTTGGAAACTGTTTCTTTAAAAGTTCTTGACAATGAGAAAACTTGTGATATCCTTAAAATATAATAAGATTATAACTAAAATATATTAAAATATCGAATAAGAGGTTTTCTTCGGTATTCGCCCTGATTTTTAGAGGATTCGTGCTGAGAGCTCGCCAAGAGATATCAGTGCGGAAAATTGTGCTGCTGCATGAAGCGTAGCTTCGTAAAAATATTTGGAGGTACACGTATGAAGAAATTTGGTGTTGTTCTTATTCTGGTGCTGTTTGCTGCCGCAACCCTGTTTGCCGGTGGGGAGAAGGAGCAGCCGAAGTCCTTGCCCGGAGTGGGAGAAGCTCAGGCTGCGGAGGGGGCAATAGTTCTGAAACTGGCGCACGCGGACTCGACTGATATCTACACTTCCAGGAAGCATACCCAGGCCGTTACGTTCGCCAGTCTTGTGAATACGAGAAGCGGCGGGAAGATTGATGTCCAGGTCTACGGTGCCGGGGCGCTGGGCGGCGAAAGGGAGTATGTGGAAGCCTGTATGGTAGGAACGGTTGAGGCAGGAATTGCCTCCGGTCCGATCGCGAGTTTCTTCCCTGAGGCAATGGTAACTGATATCCCTTATCTGTTTCCATCATCAAATATTGCCTGGCAGGTGCTCGACGGACCCTTTGGGGATAAGCTTTCCGCTATGTTCCTCGAACAGACCGGCCTTCGGAACCTTGCGTTTGCCGAGGTGGGATTCCGCCACTTTACCAATGATACCCGACCCATCAAGACACCGGATGACGTAAAAGGCATGAAGATCCGAGTTATGGAAACTCCGTTGTTTGTGAACTTTATCAAGGCTATGGGCGGTACCCCCACTCCTATCGCATGGCCTGAGGTCTATACCTCCCTGCAGACCGGTGTTGTCGATGGACAGGAGAACCCTGTCGGTTCAATCCTTTCCGGCAACCTTCCTGAGGTGCAGAAGTATGCTACTCTTGACGGACATGTGTATGGGGTCGATTGGTTTTTCATAAACGAAAAGTTTTTCAAGAGCCTTTCTCCTGAACTGCAGTTTATCGTGATGGATTCAGCCAAGATCAGTTCCGGTGTCGGCCGCGGTGTAATCAACGCCCTCGGAGCTGTTGGTATTTCAACGATGAAAGATATGGGCATGGAAATCTATGTACCCACTGAAGCAGAGATGCAGATGTTCAAAGATGCCACTCAGCAGCCGGTAATTGACTGGCTGAAGACAGAAATTGACCCGGTTCTCATTGAAGAGGTCCTTGCGGAAGTGGACAGGGTGGTTGCTTTGGAAAAGGCTAAACTCAACTGAGGTTTTCAAGAAAGTTTTCGTTGAGGAAGTCAAAGTATTGGTCTACCATTGAGAAAAGGGTGAACATCACCCTTTTCTCACCATTAAGCGGATTAAAAAGGGATTGATTCATGAGAGCAGTTGAGAAGTTCTTCAAAATTCTTGAGACAGTGATAAATGCAGCCGTAATTGTGTTCCTCGCGCTGATGGTAGTGAATATTGCCGGAAATGTCATCCTGCGCTACGTATTCAGGGTTCCTGTTTCCTGGGCTGAGGAACTTGCCCGTTACATGATGATCTGGCTGAGCTTCCTGGGGATGAGCCTTGCCCTGAAGGATAACGAGCATGTCGGCCTGACGTTTTTCGTCAAACTCTTTCCAAAAAAAGTGGAGATTGTCTTAAAGATTATCAGCAGACTGGTTATTCTGGTGTTTCTTATCTTTGTGTTTATCAACTCTCTGGATGTGATTCCCATACTGAGCAGACAGAAATCCGCAGCACTGCGTCTGCCGATGTATATACCCTATTTATCAGTCACGGTAGGTTCCGTTCTGATGATGCTGTACGTAGTGTATCAATTCTTATTTGACCGGACAGAGTAACGATTAGAACGGACGGAGGAAGATATGTGGGTCGGAATAGCAGTGTTTGTTGCAGCCATGCTTATCGGTGTTCCCATCGCTTTCAGTTTGGGATTTGCGTCACTTATTTTTCTGCTGATCAAGGGAACGATTCCCCTGATGCTCATAGCGCAGCGGCTGTTCACCGGTCTGGACGTGTTTCCGTTCATGGCTGTCCCTTTTTTCATCCTTGCCGGTGAGCTGATGAATTCCACCGGCATCACAAAGCGGCTGGTGAAATTTGCCGATGTGCTGGTGGGACATTTCCGCGGGGGATTAGCCCACGTCAATATTGTCACAAGTATGTTTTTTGCCGGTATAACCGGTTCAGCAGTCGCAGACACCTCTGCCATAGGCGCCATGCTGATTCCCACCATGGAGCAGCAGGGGTATGATACCGATTTCAGTGCCGCTGTGACAGTTTCCTCCTCAGTGATCGGACCGATTATTCCGCCGAGCATTCCGATGGTCGTCTATGCGCTGATCAGCGGCAATTCTGTTGCAGCGCTTTTCCTTGCAGGACTGGTGCCCGGTCTGCTGCTGGGATTCGGGCTGATGGGGGTTACCTACGTTATTGCAAAAAAGAGAAACTATCCCCGGAATGAGAGAAGAGCTTCCCTGCGGGAAATTATCCGGTCTTTTATCGAGGCGCTGGTGCCGCTGCTGATGCCCCTGATCATCCTCGGCGGTATTCTGGGCGGGATATTCACTGCCACCGAGGCATCGGGCATAGCTGTGGTCTATGCGTTGATAATCGGGTTTTTCGTCTATAGGAATTTCTCCCTGGTGTCGTTGAAGACAGCCTTTGTCAATACGGCAAGAACCACGGGAGTGGTGTTTCTGGTTATTGCATGTTCGAATCTCTTTAACTGGGTTCTGGCAACTGAGCAGGTTCCGCAGATGCTGACGAGCTTCATAACGGGAATTATTAACAGTCCCTTTGTGCTGCTGCTGCTGATAAATCTGATACTTCTGTTACTCGGCACGTTCATGGAGGGGACCGCCGCCATGATCCTGACCGTCCCTATCCTTATTCAGATGACCGCCCCCTATAATATTCACCCGGTCACTCTGGGAGCGGTTGTGGTACTGAACCTTATGATCGGCCTGATAACTCCTCCGCTGGGGCTGTGTCTCTTTGTTGCCGTCGGAATAAGTAAAACTACCATTGAGCGGCTTTCAAAGGCTGTAATACCGTTTCTTTTACTGGAAATCGGCGTGCTGATGATTACAACCTACATTGAACCGGTAACCCTGCTGCTGCCGAGACTGCTCGGGTACATCAGGTAAAGCAGCGGAGAAAAAGCAGGTATTCCTCCTTGCCTACGATGTTCGCTCAGCTGTGTTTCTGTTCATTCCCATAAGATTTGTCTGATCTTGCTTTCCTGGAATGAACGTCGGGCTCAGAGCAGGCGGCGATAGCGACAGGGAGGAGAGTAGATAACAATTCATAAGAAACAAACTTCCCTTTTCCAACGAATGAACCTGCGGACAGCAGGTCAGCAATCCTTGCGATAGGCTGAAGATCTCTCTATCGCACCGGTACATTTGGAGGTATAGTAGCAGAAGATTAAGGGGGGAGTCATGAGGGCACGTTTTGCTGGGAAGAGAGTACTGGTTACCGGGGCTGCACGGGGCATCGGACGCAGCATAGCTGATGCCTACGCTCAGGAAGGGGCAAGGGTGATCAGGGTCGATATCTCTCCCATCCCCGATAAGTCTGACTGTATCCGGGCGGATGTGAGCGACCCTGAGGCCGTGACTGCTATGGTGAGTACGGCTCTTTCGCTTTGCGGGGCAATCGATATTCTCATCAACAATGTCGGCATCGGCTGCAGCAGATCCCCGTATGAGCTTAGTGTGGAGGAGTGGGACAGGGTGATCAACACCTCGCTGAGAAGCGTTTTTCTCTGCTCGCGCGAGGTTGCCGCTTCAATGAGAATTCTGGGGGGAGGGTCCATCGTGAATATCGCCTCTACCCGGGCGCTTATGTCTGAACCTGATTCTGAAGCCTATGCCGCTGCCAAGGGGGGGGTTATCGCCTTGACGCATGCGCTGGCCGCATCCTTCTCAGCCGACAGGATACAGGTCAACTGCATCAGCCCGGGGTGGATTGAAACAGGCGCATACGAGGAACTTCGCCCCGAGGACCATCGGCAGCACCCGGCCGGCAGGGTGGGGCTGCCCCGTGATATCGCCCGGGCATGTCTGTTCCTGACCGAAGCGGGAAATGACTTCATCAGCGGAGAGAACATGGTGATAGACGGCGGCATGACGAAGAAGATGATCTATGAGCCGTAGGGAGAAAGCTGATCAGCTCAGCCGCTGATCCGGCATTTCTGGTTCAAACACCTTAATACTGACTCTTTGTTGCCTGCAGACCGAAGGCAGGGTATAGTAGGGTGTACATCTGATTGAATCCCAACGCTTTTGCTCCGGGGTTTCTGCCTTGTAAGAGGGCAGGATGGCTGCTGCTGCGGTTTGGGTAAGGAGCGGGTATGAAAAAAGTGTTCTTATGCTTGGTATGCCTAGCAGCTGCGGCAGTCCTGACCGGCTGCGCGAGTTACGGTGCCGAGAGAGAGGTTTCCGTGCAGGATGCGCTGCAGGATATGATTGATGCCGATTTTGCGCTGCTGCGTGCTGATCAGGAACTGCCCTCACATCTTGGAATTATTCTCCACCTGCAGACCCCCGGTGAGGAGTACACCGTGAAAGCGGGTTTTGCCGGTGTGCCGGTAACTGAGCACACCCGCTACAGGGTTGCAAGCGTCAGTAAAACGTTCACTGCGGCAGCAATCATGCTGCTCGATCAGGAGGGGATAATCAATATTGATGATGCCCTGACCGCCGTCATCCCGGGAACCGGGATGACCTATCTCCCCGATACGGCAGCTTTCGCCATACCCAACAAGGAACAGATCACCATCCGGGACCTGCTCTCCCACAGGGCCGGGGTGTATGACCTGTTCAACGATCCGGTTCCGGCCGAATCAAGCGAAGCGTATGCCGGAATGCAGTATGCAGTCTATATCCAGGACGTCATGGGGGAGGAGCTGCACCAGTATACCCTTGAGGAGCTTGCAGGGGTACTGGCTGTGAACCAGCTCTCCTACGGTCCCCCCGGAGAAGTATTCCACTACTCTGATACCGGGTATTCCCTGCTAGCCGGCATCGTTGAACGGGCTTCAGGGATGTCTTACGCCGAATACCTTCAGGAGAAGTTCCTCACTCCGCTTGGCCTGCACGATACAAGCGCCCCGTCTGATGCCCGCGATACCGCCCTGCCGGAACCCTTCCTTGAGGGGTATACACGCTGGGACGACGACTACTTCAGCACTACCGAAGACAACATGTCAAATCAGGTCGGACCCGGGAATATCATCAGCAGCGCTTCCGATACCGCTGTCTGGATTCGGGAACTCCTGTCCGCCCGCGGTCCGCTGAGCAGCAGTCAGATTGAGAGGATGAAGAGCATCCCGGAGGGGAATGACATCTATGCCCTGGGAGTATCACAGACGCCTTTCGGCTGGGGACACAGCGGCGCCCATCCCGGCTACTTAAACTTCGTCTCCTACCATGCCGGGCATGACGTATCAGTTGCCGCTGCAGCGCCGTTTATTAATTACAACGAAGGGAATATGGACAAGATAAATGAACTGCTGCTTTTCATGGTGAATGCGGCAATGAAATCTCTCCAAACGATTACAGAGAGCCGATAGAATAGAGGAGAAACGACGGAAGGAGAGCTGCCTGCCGTCAGCCGTCCCGTTATACCCGCAACAGCAGTTGCTTTGCCGGCATAGGTGCCTGCCATGAATTTTTTATACTACGCTCAGACGCTCAGCATCGGTATTGCCATAGACGGTATTATTCTCTTTTTTCTCCTCCGCGCAACGAAGGTGTGGGACCGGGAGCAGCGGCTCTTCATCCTCCTTGTGCTGTGCAATATGGTGCTCCTCCTCCTTGAGCTGGCGCTCAACAGCCTCACCGGGATGTCTTATCCCGGTTTACGCCCGATCCTTATCGCTGTGGTAACGCTGTTCTACATATTTAATCCCGTTGCCGGGGCCCTCTGGCTTCACTTCGTCATAAGCGCCCGCCGAGCTGCCCGCCCGCTGTCGCTTCTCAGCCGCTTCCTGGTCTGGCTGCCGGCATTCTGTAATGCAGTCCTCAGCGCAGTCAGCATCGGAACAGGAACCCTGTTTTACATCAGTGAAGGGAACGTCTACACGCGAGGTCCC
>CAYSRK010000020.1:0-14119 GCA_964433385.1 uncultured Spirochaetales bacterium | reverse complement strand
TCCGATACTTCAAGGACAGCATCTGCCTTGAGCGAAAGTTATCTTAGCTGCAGCGGCATATCTGGACTGATCTGCCCAGACACCCGCCGTATGGTCATTATAGCATCGGGGGGATAAAAGTAAAGGGACCGACAGTATCTAAAACCGTCCATCTCACAGCAGCTCAATTTGTTATGTCTTCAATATAGTATTTGTTCTATATTTTAATCGTTTTAGCGTATTACGAGCACTTTATTTGATTTCGATCAGCCTTCAGGCAGGGCTGCTGGACTCAGTATCGACGCACACAGTCAGCAGCTTCCTAGCGCATAACATGTTAACCGAAACCGCTCCAGTAGGATCTGAAACAACCGGCATTCGCCTGGGGTCATCCGCGAAAACAACCTATTTTTAAGCCTGTACTCGTATTTCGTGATTAATTACAGATTGTTTGCCTATATACAGAACTAATATCACTTTTTCCGTATCTGGACCAGCACAATGCCCGCAGCAATAATGAGAGCTCCCGCAGCCTGCAGACCGTGCAGCGTCTCCCCAAAGAAGACAACACCGAAGAGAAGAACAAAAACGGGCGGGAGGTTCGCGTAGACTGCAGTCTTCTCACTCCCTATAACAGAGACTGCAGCGTTCCAGGCGAGATTGGCGCCGAACAGCGCAACACCCCCTGAATAGAGGACTGCACCCCAGGCAGCTGGCGAGATACTCCTGAAATCGACACTGGAAAGCCGCGGCACGATAAGGAACAGATAAAACACGGCAGCCAAGGCAATTCCTACTGCCGTCACCTGAGGCACTGAGTACTTCCGCAGATAGGGGCGCAGAAAAACCGTATTCACGGCGAAGAGCAGCTCCGCACCCGCGACCAGAACCACACCCGAAACAGAACTGCCCCTTGTAGTGGGGGAAGAACCGCCGAAGAGGGCTATCAGCGTAATACCGCCCACCGTCAGAAGCACGCCTGCCAGAGCCCGCAGACTGATCCGCTGCATGCCGGCAGCAATAAGGATGAGCACTGCCCATACCGGCATAGTGCCCATGAGCACCCCGCCTACCGGAACGGAAACCCGAGCAATACCGAGCGGGAACAGCACAAGGAAACCGGAGAATCCCACGAATGAAATCCCGCTTACAGCCAGCAGATCTTTGCGGACAAACGGCTGGTATCCCGGAGCAAATCGCCCGGCAAGGATCGCCGGCAGGGTAATAAGGAGCATCCTGAGCCCTCCGAACACAATCGGGTCGAACTCCCTGAACCCGATTTTCATAACAATGTTGTTCAGACCCCAGAAAAGAGCGACAGCAACCAGCGCCATATGGGCGACCGTACGGCGGCTTATGATTGTGCTGCCCGGCGAATCACTACTCCTGTTCAGCATGGTAACTGCTGCGGGTCAGCGGGGAGGACATGACCCAGGAAAACCCCAGGTCCCGGGCCTGCTGTGCCCACCATTCAAACTTCTCAGGTGTGACAAACTCAGCAACCTCCAGGGACTCCCGTGACGGACGCAGGTACTGTCCCAGCGCGATCCGTGAACAGCCGGCTGAAACGAGATCCCTCATCACCTCCAGAACCTGCTCATCCGTCTCCCCCAGGCCAAGCATCATGGATGATTTTACCGGAGTATCGGGCCAGTGGGACGCCACCGCTTCAAGCAGCTGCAAAGTACGCTGATAATCCCCGCCCGGGCGGGCCTTGGGGTAGAGCGCCGGAACCGTCTCCACATTATGGCCGAAGACAAACGGTCGGGCTGCATCAAGTATATCAAGCGCCTCGGACTGACAGTCACGAAAGTCAGGAACCAGCAGCTCGAACCGCATCTGCGCATCACGCTTACGACACGCTGAAAGCACATCGGCAAACTGGCCTGCCCCGCCGTCAGCCAGATCATCCCGATCCACGCTTGTCACCACAAGATAGGAAACACCGATTCTCTGCGTCATCTCGGCAATGCGGCCCGGCTCCTCAGGATCCGGCGGGAGCGGTTTTCCATGTCCGACCGCACAGAAGGGGCAGTTTCGGGTGCAGATATTCCCCAGGATCAGGACCGTGGCGGTACCGCGGGACCAGCACTCCCCGAGATTCGGACATTTCGCATTCGTGCAGATCGTCTCAACCCCGAGATCCTGCAGCGTTTTCGCTGTTTTGTTGTACGTTGCTCCGCCCCCGAGATGCTGTCTGATCCACGGAGGAAAATGACTTTTCACTACCACACTCATGCCTTCACTTCCTTTGCCTTAGATGCCGGCACATATCGGAACTGGGGATTGTTCGCCGGCAGATTCACCACGCAGGAAGCTGCTGCAAACGCCTTTGCCTCCTGAATATCGACAACAGCCAGCCCGCCGGTCTCGTGCTGCACGCTTGTCATCACCACCCCCTCAAGACCGCAGGGAATGATGTGACTGAAAATGGAAAGATCGTTGTCCAGATTCACCGCAATGCCGTGCATGGTGATGCCTACGTTGATCTGGACCCCGATTGAAGCAATTTTTCTCTGCTGATCAACCCACAGTCCGGGAAACCCTTTTTTGCGGGAACACGTCACCCCGTAAGCCGCCGTCAGCTCCATTCCAACCTGTTCCAGGTAGTGCACGTAGGGAACCACCCGGAAACCGAGAGAACGGAGGTCGACAATCGGATAGATCACCAGCTGCCCCGGGTTATGGGATGTAGCTCCGCCTCCACGCCTGATCTGTTCAAGATGTATCCCTGCCTCACGCATCTGCTCCGGGGGTGTAATGAGCTTATTGTCCGCTTTTCGCGCCCCCATGGTAATTACCGGGGGGTGCTCAAGCATAAGGTAGGTGTTGGGAATCCGCTTTTCCGTCCGTTCCCGCTGAAGCAGGAACTGCAGCTCAAGCGCCTCTGCGTAATCAATGAGGCCGCAGTCGACAAAGACCGGGTCCTCTCCCTGCTCTTTCAGCGAAGCAAGCAGGGTATCCTGAATGTCACGATATATAAGCATGATGCCTATATTCACACATCGGCCTTTCGGTGTCAATCTGCAGCACTATCACCTGCGCACCCAGACCGGGCTTGTCCAGCCGGCCTGTCCATTGTGCTGAAACACCCGCAGATAATACCAGTCCTCCGGTCGCGGCGACTCGGTGCCAATCTCTTCGATATACCTGATTTCCTCCGTGTACCGCTCCCTCGGGATAAACGCCCCGCAGGTGACAGCCGGCGAGATGAATCCGTCCACATATTCAGATCGGGGCTGTGAAGCTTCCCTGACGGGAAAACGGAGCTTCCTTGAAATGCTCTTCCCCGCTGAGACAGTATCGAGAACCAGCTCGATGATCGTATCTGCATCAGCTTCAAGCTCCAGGCTGATCTGCTGCGTGTTGTCAGTCGATGCAGTCAAGTTCCCGTAGGTAAAACAGGAAAACGAGAGCTCTGAACTCCCCCGCTCCCATGAGAGCGAGGGGCAGCGGCCGCTGCCGCTTCCGCTTTCAAGCGGGTCAACAATATCCTCACCCCGGAACCGCGGCTCAACCCCGACTACGGCCCCGTCCCGGACCCTCAGGACCCCGTTCCACTCGACCGGCACACCCTTCTCTCCCCAGCCGAACTGGAAGGCAATTTTCCCCGTTTTTCTGCTCCGGTGCTGCAGCTCGCCGGGGGCAGTGCTCCCCCCCTCCTTCAGGCCGGGACAATTTTTGCGCATCAAAATCCGGCCGTTCTTGATGATCTCTACCCTGTCGAGAGCATACCCGCCAGAAATCGAGACCGCTATCTCACGTGCTGCCCCCCCTTTCCCGGTAACCACAGATCCCATAGGGGCATCTTCGACCAGCAGCCCGAGTTCCATCCTATCACCGGTCAGCGCAAACGTCCTTCGCTGCATAAAAGCATCCCACAGGGCTTCACGGGTATTATCTCTGCTCCAGACACCGGTCCGACCGTACCCGTAGCTGCCGGGGAAACTGTTGTGGTGGTCCGTTGATCCGGTAACGCCGAAATGAAACCCCTCAGCAAGCCCGCCCTGCATGGAATTGCCCGCGTCCCGCGGACCCATGGTATGGAGGTAGCGCGCAGAGCTTTCCTCACTCTCGGCGCTCCCGTGCATGGATAGAATCTCCACAAGCGGGCTGGCCAGCTCATTGTACGTCCGCCAGTTAATCCCCCTGAATCCTGTCTTGTACCCGATGTGGTGCGGAACGTAGATAAAACCCGATTCCGGGCGGCCGCTGCTCAGAAGCTGCCGCAACTGCTCTGCGTTCTCGGGATCAGGCCACACAGGGGGAAAATCCCTGGCGAGAACCGTGTAGTCTCCGTGGATGAACGAATGCATCTCGAAGGAGACGAACGGCGTGAAGATGCCGGGCTCTTCTGCCTCTCTGAGCATCCGCATATAGCCGTCCCGATTATTTCTGAATTTCTCAAATCCCTTACGGTGATACTCCGCAACAGCCGCTGACATCTTCTTCTCACCCATATCAGGCCAGCTGTAGTGCCCGGTAACGCTGCAGAAATCGAGCTGCAGACGTGCATTCTTCAAAGCATCCTCAAGGGTCCCGTGACCGTAGCTGATGCCGCTGTGGTTGTGAATATCGCCGTATAGGGCACGATACCCGAACAGGTCTCCGTACAGTCCTTCTGCCATAGCTCACTCCTCCCGGTGAAAATCTGAAACGGAAAGCGGGGAATAGGCGCTGCGATCGGTAACCCGGGCACCCTCGGGTGCCGGGACCGCTCCCGAACAGAGCGGGTCTCCGCTTTCATGCATCCACCGCTCAAGCTCCTGGGAAAGTCGTCGCCGGATCTTCTCAAACCGGACGTCCCCGGCAAGATTGCGGGATTCGTCCGGGTCATTGCGCAGATCATAGAGCTGTTCCCCAAGAACCTGCACAAAACGATGATCAGTCACCCTGCAGGCAAGTTCCTCTTTTGTCGGCGAATCATCAATGTTCGCCCAGACCGGCCCAGGTTTCATCCAGTACCGGATATAAGAAAAGTCCCGGGTCCTCACCGCCCTGCACGGCTCATAGGCAGCGTGGTAGGAAATACTCGCATACACTCTCCGGTGGGAAAACTCCCCGGCTGTTTTCCCACCGCACAGCGGAAGAAGACTCAGACCGTCCCCTCCCCCCTCGCCGCCTCGAGTCTTTTCCTCCCCGTCGGCGAGGGCAAGCAGAGTGGGCACCGCATCAAGGTGGGAAGTCATTGCATCACTGACGGATGGAGGAAATGGCCGGGAAACGTACCGGTCCGGAAGCCGCAGCATACATGCTGCGCCTATACCCCGTGCGCTCAGTGTGCACTTATGGCCGGGAAACGCGACTCCATGGTCAGTGGTATAGAGAACTGCCGTAGAATGTAACAGCCCGGTATCCTCCAGCGTATCAAGCACCCTTCCGATATGGCTGTCGGCTTCAAGCAGACTCTCCTGGTACCCGGCAACATCCCGGATAACCGCCTCAGTCACCGGCAGACCCAGGGCGGAGGCCGCGTTAATCGCGGCAGTCCTCCGCACCGTCTCCTCAGAAGGCGGCAGGTACGGACGATGAGGAAAGAAAAGCCCCCAGGAGAGAAAAAAAGGGGCACTTTCCCCAACCCTGCCGGAAAGAAACTTCACAACAGCTGCAGCGTTCCGGCTGTCCCACTCCTGCGGACTGAAATGAGCGCGGTAAGGCGCCTCCGGGTTCTCCCCGATATATTCATCGTAGCCAAGAGCTGTCCACTCCGGGACCTCGTGCTGAATACCGGCAAGAAAGGTTGAAAAACCGCGTTCCTTCAGCAGCCGGGATAGATGCCCGACATTGGTGTCAAAGGAGAATCCCAGGTGGGCGAGACCGTTCATAGCTGCCTGGTGCGGATATAAGCCGCTCATCAGGGAAGCCCTGCTCGGCGAACAGGTGGGCGCAGGTGAAACATGGTTGGCAAACCGGGTGACGTTCTCCATACGGGAGAATCGGAGCAGATTCGGGGAACTGAACTCCCGCAGGTACGGCTCGATACAGCGGCCGGTATCGTGCGTATGGATAAGCAGGATATTCACCCGGTCAGCCCTTCAGCGCCCCGTTCGCCACGCCCTGGATCAGGTGCTTCTGCAGCAGAAGGAAAAATGTGATAATCGGCAGCATGCTCAGCACCAGAGTCGGAAGAGCCTTGTCCCACTGATTCTGGTACTGGCCGAAAAAGCGGTTTATTCCCAGGGGTATGGTGTGGAGATCCCTCCGGTAGAGGATTAGCGAAGGCAGCAGGAAGTCGTTCCACACCCAGAGGGTCTGGAGTATGATTACCGTAACGCTGATTGTCTTGAGCAGCGGAATTACAATGTGAACAAAAAGCTGCATATCACTGCAGCCTTCAAGCCTTCCGCTCTCCTCCAGTTCAAAGGGCACCCCCTTCACGAAACCGTGGTAGAGGAAGACAGTGAACGGAAGCCCAAAACCGATATAGATTATAATGATTCCGATACGGCTGTTGATGAACTGCAGGGTATACGCAACCTTTACCAAAGGAATCATCACCGACTGGAAGGGGATGACCATGGCAGTCACGTAGAGAAAGAACATGATCCTGCTGATGCGAGAGTCGACCCGCGCCAGCTTCCATGCCGCCATGGAACCGAGAAACACCATTCCGATAATTCCCCCGGCGGTAATCAGAAAGGAGTTGCTGAAAACCCGCAGAAACTCCACCTGACGAAATGCGACGCTGTAGTTGCTCCAGACAATCTTCTTAGGTAATGATGCGGCGTTGATCGTGATCTCGCCGAATGTCTTGAACGAGTTGTTGACCACGAAAAACAGCGGAACCAGAAACAGCAGAACTACGAACATCAGCAGCACCCAGACAATCAGGGAGCCGGCTCTCCTTTTCACCGCTGCCGTGCTGTACCTGCTCACAGCTGCACCTCCTTACGCTTTGTGGCCCACACCTGCAGCGTGGTGACCGCAGCTACAAAGATAAAGAAGACTACAGCCTTTGCCGAACCGTAGCCGTAGTTGTTGTAGACAAATGCCTCCTTGTAGATGTTGAGGGCAAAAATTTCGGTAGACCCGTAGGGCGCCCCGTTTGTCAGCGCAAAAATGACATCAAACAGCTTCATGGCCCAGGAGAGCATCAGGAACAGGCATACCGTAAAAGCCGGGAAGAGCAGCGGCACCTTGATGTGAAACAGCTTCTGCATGCCTCCCGCCCCGTCAATTTCAGCCGCCTCAAGGAGGCTTTTATCGATACTGAGCAGGGCTGCGATGTAAATTATCATCAGATAACCTGCTGTTTTCCAGACAAAGACTACCACACTCCCCCAGAATCCCGTCAGCGGATCCCCGAGCCAGGGAGTCTGGAAGAATTCCCACCCGGTTGTCTTTCCGATCGACTGAAACCCCTGGATAAGCACAAAGCGCCAGAGAAAACCGAGTATGAGGCCTCCGATGATATTCGGAAGAAAGAAGACTACCCGCATGACCTTGGTTCCCGGCAGGCCCTTTGTAAGACCGAGCGCCAGCAGAAATCCCAGCAGGTTTGCAATTATAACAACCACGAAGGTAAAGCGGACGGTGAATGAAAGCGAGGTGATCGCCCGTTCGTCACCGGCAAGCAGACGATAGTTCTGCAGCCCTATAAAGACAGGGGAACTGCTGACTCCGTCCCAGTCAGTAAACGAGTAACCGATACCGATGATAAACGGTATCTGGACTATTACCAGAAAAACCAGCAGCGCCGGCAGGGTAAAAGCCCAGAAACTGCGATCCTGTCGGCTGAGGATACCCGTCCCGCCTCTGTTGACATGTGTCCCTCGCATCAATGCTCTCCAAGGTGCGGGCTGTCCGTAGTCTTGCCGATGGCGGACAGCCCGCTTCTCATCTAGAGTCCTTTCCCGCAGCATGCTGCGGGAAGGGATTCTTCCTTACTTCAGCCGATCCCAGATCGTCTGCAGCTCCCGGGTGTACTGTTCGAAGCTCACCCTTCCGGCCACGTACTTCTGGGCAGCATCGGAAAATTCGTTTACAGCTCCGTCGGGCCAGAAAGAGAAGACCCAGGGGATTGTTCTGCCCTCTTTCGAGTAGCTGATGATATCCTGCACCACTCCGCCCGGATTCACCACTTCAATGTTGTCAAATGCGGGAATCGCGCCGAAATCTTCGGTAACGTACCGCTGCCCGGTCGGGGTGCTTACCAGGAAGTTCAGAAAATCCTTTGCAGCCCGCTTTTCCGCTTCGGAAGACTGACTGTTCACCACAAAGAAGAAGGGGATGCCGACCGGAATCCGTGAGGCAGAAGCATCGTCGGAAATCGGAACCGGCAGCAGGCCGAGGTTGAGGTCGGGGTTCGCCTGCATCAGGGGAGCCTCTTTCCAGTTGCCCTGCTGGATCATGCCCACATCACCGTTGGCCAGCATGGCCACCTGGGTATTGTGATCGGTTGTGAGAGGATTGGGCTCGCTGTTTGCCAGGACCAGATCAAATACCTGCTTCCATTCGGCAAATACCGGGTTCCCGGGAATTGTTGCTGTCCCGTTGTTAAGCCCCTCGATAAAGCCCATGGGGTCATCCTGCTGGGCGAAGGCAACATTGGTAAAGTGGTTGGAGATGACCCACCAGGTTCCGAATCCGGAGGAAAAGGGGGTAATACCGATCCCCTTCAGCTTTGATGCAGCCGCTGCAAGTTCAGAAAGGGTCTCGGGCTTCTCGTCAATTCCGGCTGCTGCGAAGTGGTCTTTGTTGTAGATGTATCCGTAACCTTCGATTGCCAGGGGCATGCTCTTCAGTTCGCCGTCAAAAGTTGCCGCCTCCCGGGCATTGGAGAGCAGATTGTCAGCCCAGGGTTCATCGGAAAGCGGTTCAATGTACTCTTTCCAGAGCTGGTAGTCTGAGAACCCCTCAATGATAAAGATATCGGGACCTTCACCGGCGGCGAACTTGGTCTTCAGCAGGGTACGCCAGTCGGCACCTCCGCCGGATATCTCAGTTTCAACTGTGACATCAGGGAAGGCAGCCTCAAAATCATTCTCAAGCAGTTCCCAGGAGTCAATCCACGGTACTTTGAAGTGAAAGATCTCTAGTTCGACCTCCTCCCGGGCACTTTCAGCTTCTCCGGCCGAAAAAACCGCTGTAACGGTCATCAGCATGAAAATTGCCGCAAGAATCAGAATTTTCTTCATAATTCCATCTCCTTTTGATAAATTTTCCGGTCCCCTGACGGGACCTCTATGATCAGCAGCTCTCCCGCGCCACAAAGGAGGGCTTGAGGATATAGCTGCGTCTCACGTCTTCATGTCCCAGCACTGCCGTTTCCATATACTCAGCCGCCAGTTCAGCAGCTTTGCTCCGCGGCTGATGCACAGTCGAGAGCGCCGGACGACAGTAGAGACATCCCTCGACATCGTCATACCCGATAACCGACAGGTCATCAGGAACCGTGATCCCCGCATCCTGAAGGGCGTTCATCACCCCGAAGGCGCTCACATCAGGAATAACAAAAAGTCCGCGGTACTGCCTGAGCATTTCGCTGTGTTCGGCGGAGAACCGGTAGCCCGCTTCATACGATCCGTCAGGCAGGTGCAGAAGCCTGACCTCAGCTTCAGGGGCGGCGCTGCGGATCGTGTCTCTGAATCCCCTGCAGCGCAGCTCAAACAGCGGCGCATCCTGCATGAGGACCGCAGTGCTGGTGATGCTGCGGGATAGAAAATGATGTGCTGCGAGGACTCCCCCATAGTAGTCATCGATAAGGACCCGGGAAAAGTTCTCAGCCCAGTCTGCCCGCTCCGGGTTGATGAGAAACAGCTTATCGGTAAGCTGCGATACCGCTTCAACTGCCTGCCGGGAGATCTCCGAGCCGATGATGATCAGCCCGTCCACCTTTTTCTGGCGGACAAGCCGGGTAAAACTCGACAGATCCTCCGAAACCGTATCGTAGCCGGTTATCATGGTATCGAACCCCCGCTGCTGGAGCTCTTCGCGCAGCGTCAGAATAACCTCGGTAGTGTAGAGCGAACCAGCCTTCCTCATTGAGTGGTAGGGAAACATCACAGCCGCAGTCATCCGTATGCCGGTAGCCAGACTGCGGGCAGTGTCATTGATCTGGTAGCCGAGCTCCCGGGCAAGATCGATAATGCGCTTGCGCGTCTCCTGCGCTACCAGAGGACTATCATTCAGCGCCCGCGAAACGGTTGTATAGCTCGTACCCGCCTTTTTCGCCAGTTCCCTGATATTCATGCAGACCCTCCTCTGCGCGCTGCAGTTTCTTCCAGCCGCCGCAGCTCTCCCCCGGCCTCTATCGAGCTGAGAGTCTCCCTCACAAGCGCAAGGGAGCTGTACCCGTCAGCTGTACCGGCAGCAGGTTCCCTGCCGTCACGGAAACCCCTTATATCGCGGATGAGCTGCAGATCAGCTCCATAGTGAGAGGTAAAGAATTCGTCGTTTTTCAGATCGTAGACTGTCTCATCACGGGAACCGTAACGGACCAGCCGTACCGTCCCCTCGGAACGGGTCAGTACGATCCTCCCCTGTGTTCCGATGAGTTCAAACGTCTCCTGATCGGATGCGTGAGGTCCGTAGATACACCAGAAATGGGAGGCTTTCACTTCGTTTTCATACGTCAGATGGCAGATTGCGTGATCGATAATATCCGCTCCGGGGTAGTAGACGCAGGTATCGGCCCGGTTGCGTTCATCCTCAGCATGCAGCCAGGAGTCATAGCCGAGCACCTGGGTGCCTTCCTGCTGATCTTCGGGATTGAGGCTGCGCCGGTACAGGCAGACCCGGCTGCACTCAGAACAGCGCAGCGGGGCATCGGGATCGGGAGGAAATATCCCGCTTCTGCCCCCGACTGCGCTGAGAGAAAGGCAGCGGCTTCCGGCAAACCAGCTGAACACATCGAAGTGATGGCTGGACTTGTCGTTGAGAGCTCCGCCCGACCAGGCGCTTCGGCGGTGCCAGGTCTGAAAGTACCGTGTATAGGGTATGACGGAACGGATCTGCATCATCGTCAGCCTGCCGATCGCTCCATCCCTGACAAGGTCGTAGGCTTTACGCCAGGAAGCCTCATATCTGCGGGTAAAGCCCATGATCAGCTTGTTTCCCGTCTCCCGTTCACAGGCGAGAATAGCAGCTGCATCCTCAACCGTCACGGCAATCGGTTTATCGAGGTAGACAGTTTTGCCGGAGCGCAGTGCAGCCACTGCTGGTTTACGGTGCTGGTCAGTGTGGGTTGTTACCATTATAACGGCAACCGAAGGGTCAGAGATGAGTTCATCGAGTGAACCGCAGACAGTGACAGGTATCTCAAGCCCCTGAAGCCGGCAGCGCTCCTCAAGAAATCGTTTCGCATCCCTGCTCCGCTCCGGGTTGACGTCGTACACCGCAGTCACTGCCATGCCGGTCTCCCGCCACAGCTCCGCGATTCTTGCTCCAAGTATGTAGCATCCGCGCTCCCCTGCCCCGACTAACCCGACTCCTATCGGCACCTGTGTCTCCAATTCGATACCCTCATGCGGCAAAGCTTTGCAACCGGTCACAATACTGGATAAAAAAAACCCCGTCTGGACAGGGCTCATTATTACACCTGATGCAACCGGTCACATCAAGCTGATTTCATAGTAACGTGAGTTGTTCCAGCTGTCAACCTTTTTTTCCGGTATGTATCAGGCCCGGAAGTTCACCGGGAATCCGTGCAGACCCCGTAGGGACCGTCAGCAAGAAAGCAGACCGAAAGCTCCCCGATGCTCACCCCCCGGCGGGCTGCCCCGTCCTCCAGGGCCTTGCGGTAGAACCTGCTTAGGGCCGCTTCAGCGGCCAGAGGATCAGCAGAAAGACTCCCTGCCTGCCATCCGGCGAACTGCAGGCCGGGGGTACCGGGAATCACCGCATAATCATCCGCAGTGCACTGGGGGGCATAGAAGTAGAGGTTTTCCATCGCCGTCACACTGAACAGCCTGGCCCACATCTGCACCTGCCACTGGTCAGGAATGAACGTCCAGTCGGGTGAGTGTATTCGCCGGGTAAACGCTTCTGCCCCGATGTCCTTCAGCAGCTGCAGCACCGTCCGGTAAGACTGTGAACCGACAGGACCGCCGCTGTCGGAGGCATCGGCTGAAATAATCACCAGGGCATCGGGAGAAGCTGCCTGCATTGCTGCCGTGCCGCTTTTTGCCGCCTGGTAGTGGTTGACTCCCACGTACCCGGCGTGGGCTATGACTGCATCGTAGCGACGGGTTATCGGAATCCTGACCTGTCTTCTCAGCTGTTCAACGGCCGCCACATGGGCCTTCTCCATTTCGCCGGCAAAGACACCGGTCACAGCGAAGGAACTGTTGAGCGTAACGTTGATGATACAGTCAGCACCTGCCCTGCGTGCAACTTCCACGGCCTCCTCGTGACAGGGGTTCCCTGCAAGCACAAGATCACGGGCATGGGGATGCCCCAGCAGCTGCGGCCCGTGAAACACGTACGTGCTCCGTTCTCCCAGCAGACCGGGACAGATCGATTTTCTCCCCCCTGATGCCCCTGCCATAAAGTGGCTCTCCACGAGGCCGGTAAGAATTTTTATATCTGCCTGCATATACCGGGAATTGATGTATATCTCGGTTCCCCGGGCGGTTCGTCCGATATGGACGATCTGGCGTTCATCGCGGCTGTCGTGGCAGATAACCGGTATGCCGAGCCTGTATACCTCCGGGTCGAGCATCGCCCTCAGCTCTCTGTCGCTCATGATGCGGTGAATACCCACGGCAACAAGGATGGTTATCGCCTGCGGCTTCACCCCCTGCTCAAGTAATATCCTGATAACCGGCAGCAGGATTCCGGCTTCTCCCCGATAGGGAACAGGCCGGGTATTATCAGAAACGACAATGACCGCTGAAGCTTCGGGGCGACGGCGAAGCACGTTTCTCACCACGCTCGGCAGGGGCGCAGACCCTATCGGATTCAGCAGCGCATCCCGTACAGCCTCCTGCGGACTTCTCAGGGGAGCAGTTTCCGGTATGCTGAGCACATCAGCCTCCACCGGAAGCTCAACCTTCAGGCTGCCCGAATGATGGGTGACCGTGCAGGTCCTTGATCTCATATATCCCCTCCATACTGCCGGCATTCTGATATGCCTCCCTGAAGACCATTGACAGAGGCCACCGCCCTAGTTAAGCTCTGATCATCATGATACTGGAAACAATAACAAACGAATTCTACTGGGTCATCATAGCTATCCTGGCATTAAATCTGTTCCAGCGCAAGCACCAGCCTCGCAGCAACAATAAAAGAACCGCAACCTTGCTGGCTGCCGTTCTGGTGCTGCTGCTGAACCTTCTCTACGTGATGATCATCAACTTTGAACTTCCCCAGTGGACCGCCGTACCGGCGCTCTTTATCCCGCTCGCAGTCGGATATCTTCTCCGTTCAAAGATCAACATATTCAGAATAAAGTGCGTCTCCTGCGGTGCGAAACTCACATTCAACGAAATAGCATTTCACGATGACAACCTCTGTGCAGCCTGTCACAGAGAGCAGTTTCCCGAACTCTACGTCGATGAACAGCCTGAGGAGGGGGATGTCCTCCCCGAACCAGCTGAAGCGGAATCTGTCGACCAGATAGACTGGGACAGCTGGGAACCGACTGAAACGGCCGTCATCTGCTATGTCTTTGACGGAGACCGGGTTCTGCTCATCAACAAAAAGACCGGACTTGGCAGCGGGATGGTCAATGCTCCCGGCGGCCGCATAGAACCCGCCGAGACGGCGATTGAGGCGGCTGTTCGGGAGACCGAGGAAGAGACCGGCATCACGCCGCTTGACCCGGTTCAGGTAGGGGTGCTCAACTTCCAGTTTACCGACGGGTATTCGCTGCGCGGGTATGCGTTCTTCGCCTGGGACCACACCGGGGACATGAAGGAAACCGATGAAGCAATCCCATTCTGGGTACCTGTAGATGAAATTCCCTACGACAGCATGTGGGAGGACGACCGCTACTGGCTGCCGGAGGCTCTTGCTGGGAAGAATATTGCCGGGTATTTTATTTTTGACGACCGCAAAATGCTCAGCATTGATGTCCAAAGCAGCGATCGTCCCTGAACAGACAAGGAGGAATGATAAAAAGTACACCATGAGCTGGTGGGTTTGATACACTGTCTTCAGGCGACTGTCTGAGGCAGACCGGCTACCGTTCGTCGTTTTT
>CAYSRK010000019.1:0-3289 GCA_964433385.1 uncultured Spirochaetales bacterium | reverse complement strand
GATGTTCAGAAAAACAGCACGGCTTACCCCTTTAACCGTCGAGAGCCTTATGTAGGGAAGCTCCTCAGGAGCAATGTCCAGATCTTTCTGCGGTATCTCGACGGGAATCAGTTTCCAGCCGCGGCCCTCAAGCAGATCGAGATCTGCGGGGGTGAAACTGCCCCAGCTCTCCAGCCGTGCCTCAATCTGGCGCAGTTCGAGATTATGCTCTCTGTACTCGCCCATCTGCGTAAGCAGCATGTCCACCTCACGGCAGAACTGCAGCACCTGATGCATCTCGAGGCGGTCGGTATCGGCAGCCTCCATGAACGAAACTACCGTCTCCTCTCCTCCCGGGGCCTTATCTTTCATCTGCAGAACTGTGAGGACCCGATCAACAGCAGCCAGCAGCTGCTCCTCCTGCTCGATGGTTTCGCTGCGGGCCGGTCTGCTTTGATCTATATGGAGGATACCGCTTTGCCGCATCCGGGCAAGAGCGGGAACACGGTCGTTCTGCTTCACGAGGACAGTAACTTTCTTCATCCGTTCAATCATGTCACGATACCTTTTCCAGCTTCTTCTTGGCGATCTTCCCGCGAACAACGGCAGCCGTCTGCTGATCTCCGAGATAGATTCGTATCTTGCGTATCTGCTCTCTGGTCTGGGGAATCTTGACCTTCTCGAAGAGATTCACCCGCTGGGTCGTGATCCTCAGTTCATGCTCGAGCAGCCGTATCTGCTGATTGAGGATATCGATATGGGCATCAAGCTCAGCCATCTGCTTGAGCACCTCGACGGCGGAATCAATCCAGACCGGGGTTTCAAACAGATCGTACGTAACCGTTGCGAAGGTCACCCCCTCAAAGACAGGAATAGCTACACCGGCAATATTGCCCTGTTTTCTCAGAATTTCCTCTACCGAGATCAGCTGTTCAAGCCGTCCGGATCTGGGAAGCAGGACATTCTCGCCAAACACAGCGATCCACTTCTGCACCCCCTGATAAATCTCCTCTTTATTCCGCTCCAGTTCCTTCATTCTCCGATTGACACTCATGATGACCATCTGAAGCTGCTGTTTCTTCAACTGCAGGGTCGGCAGGTAACGCGTGTAGCGCTTGAGGTCGTCCTTCTGTTTCTTCAGCTCATTCTTTGTCAGCTTTACTGAAGCCATTATGCTTCCTCTTTCACCTTTTCGGGCCAATATTTTAATACAAGTTCTGTTTTCAGACCTGATTCTTCAGGCGCAAAGCAGTTTGAGAGAATAGTCCACCCCAGATCGAGCGCCCTCTCGAGCGGGATATTCACTGAGAGATCCATCATCTCGCGTTCAAACATATCGCCGTACTGCAGAAGCTTGGAATCCCAGTCGGACATCTGAAATCCCATCGACTTCTTCTCCACGGACTCCTTGTAGGAGGCGTAGAGCTTGATCATACCGTCCATAAGGGCCCGGTGATCATCCCGGGTGTCGGCATTTACCTGCTGCTTGAGCCGGGAAAGCGACCCGAACGGTTCAATGCGTCCGTTCTTCAGATAATACTGTCCCTCGGTGATATACCCGGTATTATCGGGGACCGGGTGAGTTACATCATCACCGGGCATAGTCGTGACAGCCAGAATGGTCACCGATCCGGCACCCTCGAAATCGACAGCTTTCTCGTAACGGGATGCAAGCGAGCTGTAGAGGTCCCCCGGATACCCGCGGTTTGAGGGAACCTGGTCCATCGTGATGGCGATCTCCTTCATGGCATCGGCAAAGTTGGTCATATCGGTAAGCAGGACGAGCACCTTCTTCCCCTCAAGGGCGAACTGCTCGGCAACCGCCAGTGAAATATCGGGAACCAGCAGACACTCTACGGTAGGATCCGAGGCGGTATGAACAAAAAAGACTGCCCGGTTCATAGCTCCGCTCGATTCAAGCTCCTCACGGAAAAAGAGGTAGTCATCGTATTTGAGTCCCATTCCCCCGAGGACGATCACATCGACTTCAGCCTGCATGGCTATCCGGGCGAGCAGCTCGTTATAGGGCTCACCGGAGACGGAGAAAATCGGCAGCTTCTGCGACTCCACAAGGGTATTGAAGACGTCGATCATCGGAATGCCGGTACGGATCATATTCTTCGGTACAATCCGCTTAGCCGGATTGACCGATGGACCCCCGATGTCAATCATGTGCTCATCGAGAACCGGTCCTGAGTCACGCGGTTCAGCGCTTCCGCTGAATACGCGGCCAAGCAGGTTTTCGGTGAAGGAGACCTGCATCGGACGGCCGAGAAAGCGGACTTCATCCCCCGTCGAGATCCCGCGTCCGCCGGCGAACACCTGCAGGGATACGACGCTGCCTTTGAGCCTGATGATATTCGCCAACGATACGCCGTACCGTGAGGTCACAACCGCAAGGTCGCCGTTACGCACCCCGTCGGCATGAACCGTGATGACATTGCCCGAAATTGATTCAATTTTTGTGTATACCTTCTGCATAGCTTACCGCCTGTCGCCCTGTCTGGTCTCTTTCATCTTCTCCCGCATCTTTTCCCGCACCGACTCCTCACAGGAACGGAAAGCCTCGCTCTGCCACTCTGCACCATTCATGTCGATAAACCGCTGGCGCAGCTGGTTGAAGAAACTGCGGGCCTCCTGTTTCGTCGCCAGGCTGAACTCGCCGGAGAGCACTTCGTGGATTATATCAAAGGTGAACTGCTGCCGCTCAATGGGGGTTGCCCCGTCAACCGTGTCAAAGGAGTTCTGCTGAAGGTAAACGCTGTCAAGAAACTCGGACTTCTGGAAGATGATGTAGTCATCAAGACTCGTTCCCTCCTCCCCGACAACCTTCATCATCTGGCTTACCTCTACTCCCCTGAACAGCACCTCCCGGGCCTTGCGAACCTTTTTCACATCGATGATTCCTGGGTATTTGCTCCAGCTCTCCAGCGGGTGGATAGCCGGATACTTGCGCGCATCAGATCGCTCACGGGAAAGTCCGTGAAAAGCCCCGACAACTTTCAGGGTTGCCTGGGTAACCGGTTCTTCAAAGTTGCCTCCCGCGGGGCTGACCGTCCCTCCGATCGTAACGGAACCTGTTGCTCCGTCGTAGAGCTGCACCAGACCGGCCCGTTCATAAAACCCGGCGATAACCGATTCGAGATAGGCGGGAAAAGCTTCCTCGCCGGGGATCTCCTCCAACCGCCCCGACATCTCGCGCATCGCCTGCGCCCAGCGGGAGGTGGAGTCGGCCAGCAGCAGCACGTGCAGACCCGTCTGCCGGTAGTACTCAGCTATGGTGACAGCTGTGTACACCGAAGCCTCTCGG
>CAYSRK010000018.1:0-6052 GCA_964433385.1 uncultured Spirochaetales bacterium | reverse complement strand
GCGAGAAATGCGGTGGCAAAGCGGATTCTTCCGCTGCGGGGGATACGCTGCCCCCTCCGGCTGATGTTGATCAGCACCACAGATGCCGCAACTGCCCCTCCTCCGGTCACCATTCCGGTCCGGGAACTCGTTCCCATCACTGCGAAGACCAGCCCAAGAGCCGCAGTCAGAGAGAGTACGTGGGCAGGGATGCTCAGCCGGTTCTCCAGGATGCTCCAGACCAGCAGGCTCCCGAGCAGAGCGAGGGCAAAGGAGGGGACGGTATTTGAGTGGTCGAAGAAAGCCGGCGTCCGGTAGATGCCGTCGAGGTATTTCTGTTTGAAGGTGATGACCAGGAAGATCAGACCCGAAGCGGTGATGCCGCGCATGAACGCCTTGAGCGCACCATCCCCCTCCGGCTCGGTGGCAAAGAAGTTTACCGTGCACCAGTACAGAAGCCCGGCCCTCAGCAGCTGCCAGACGGCGAACCACCCGTAGAGCGGGTACTGCGACTGGGATACATTGTAGATCGAGAAGAGGAAGAAGCCGAGCAGCGGCCAGAAGAGCGGCGGGCGCATAACCAGGGCGCTTCCCGAACGCAGCAGCATGCCGATGATCAGGGCGAGACTGATCAGGTCGGCGGCGGTCACCTCATATCCCCGCACCGGTCCCCGGTAGTTCTCCATGGACATGATGTTGATTGAAAGCGCATCCCCGAGCATAAACGTCACCAGGAGCAGGGCGAAGAGGAGGTGCTTGATCCGTACAGAAATCGCCGAAAGACCGGCCATAACGGGCACTCCGGCCGCCAGCGCCGCCGTAAACAGGATGTACTTCATATCTGCCCTGATAGTACCACGTTTTAGCTACCGGGAAAAGTAATCTGCACGAAAACTGTCCCGCGTAAACCGCGCACGGTTTACGAGCAATTGCGGTGTATTTTATCGCTCATTCCTGTTATACTGTGCCTGAAGGAAATGAAACCATCTGCCGCGGATCATATAGGAGCATGCCATGAACGTCATCAAGAAACCGCAGGCGACCGTTATCGAGCTTACGGCCGCCACCCTGAACGTCAACAACGTCAAGGAATTCAAGGCCGATATGGAGCCGTACCTTGAATCGGAGACCCATATCATCCTCGACCTGAACAAACTCTCCTTTGTCGACAGCTCGGGGCTCGGATCCTTTCTCTTCTGCCTGAAACGGCTCAACCAGAAAGGCGGGGACCTGAAGCTCTGCAATGTGACCAAGCCGGTGAGAATCCTCTTCGAGATGGTCCGCCTCCACCAGATCATCGATATCTTCAACTCACAGGATGAAGCCCTCGCATCCTTCGCCTGATACCCGCCTGTCGAAAGCAGACGGAGTGAGTACTAGGATAGCCCGATGGAACCGAAAACCAAAGCGTGCGTGTCGCTCGCTGTCTTTATCGACGCCCTCGGATGGGAGCTGCTGAAAGAACAGCAGTTTCTCGTTGATGAGGCGCCGGCCAGAAGGCCGCTGCAGACAATCTTCGGCTACAGCGCCACCTGCGATCCGACCATTCTCACCGGAGCGCTGCCGCGGGACCACGGTCACTTCTCCTTTTTCGCCTACGACCCGTCCAGCTCGCCCTTTCATCACTCCCTGCTGCTTACGCTGATGCGGCTCGTCCCCCGGTCCCTCGCCAGCCGAAACCGGGTCCGCTCGATTGTGAGCAGGCTGCTCAAACGCCGGCTCGGCTACACCGGGTACTTCAATATCTACAACATGCCCTTCAGGCTGCTGCCCCTCTTCGATTACACGGAGAAGCGGGACCTCTACCAGCCCGGCGGGATAAACAGCGGGCTTCCCACCGTCATGGATTACGCGAGGGAGAAGGGAATCGACTTCTTCCTCTCCGACTGGAGGAAGCCGGAGACCGAAAACCTCGCAGCGCTTACCGGCGTCCTGAGCGACCCGGACCGCGACTGCAGCTTCGCCTACCTCTACATGGCCTCCATGGACGCCGTTCTCCACCAGTACGGCAAACCCCACCCGGCGGTAACGGATAAGATGCAGTGGTACGACCGCCAGATCCGAGAGCTGCTGGAGACTGCCCGCAGATACTACCGGGAAGTGCGGATATTCATCTTCTCCGACCACGGCATGACGAATGTCAGCTCTCTGTGCGATCTGCAGCAGACAATAGTCCGTTCCGGCCTGAAGTTCGCCCATGACTACGCTGCCGTCTACGACTCCACGATGGCCCGGTTCTGGTTTCTCAACGATGGGGCTGAAAAGCGCATCCGGGAGGTTCTCGCCGACGAGAAGCAGGGGCGGATCCTCACCCCGGAGGTGCAGCGGGAGTGGGGAATTGACTTTCCCGACAACCGCTACGGCGATATGATATTCCTCCTCAATCCGGGGGTTCTGCTCCTGCCGAGCCATATGGGGGAGCGGCCTATCGCGGGGATGCACGGCTACGAACCGGAGGATCCCGATTCTGTCGCCTCGTTCTGCACGAACGTGGACCTGGAGACCTGGCCCGAGCGGCTCGATGACCTGTATACCCTCATGAAGGGGGAGATCGACCGATGTCAGCCGAATCACTAGCAGCTTCGCTCACTCCTCCCGTACCGGTAATCATGCGCTCTCATAACGACCTGCCCCTGATCGAGAAAACCCTCGCCATGGTCGCCTGCCAGACGGTCTCCCACACCCTTATCGCCTTCGATAACGACTCCTCCGACGGAACCGCAGAGCTGCTTCGCCGGGAGGCGGACGAGGTTCACCGGGTCCCGGCAGGAACCTACATCCCCGGTGCGGTGCTCAACCGGGCGATGGAGGCTGCTGACCCGGCAGCCCCCTTCGTCGTCTTCCTCAACTCCGACTGCACCCCTGCCGACGAGTACTGGCTTGAGCGGCTAATCGGCGGTTTCACCGACCCGGACATTGCCGCCGTTTTCGGCCGCCAGCTTCCGCGGCCCGATGCGCTGCCGCTCTTCGCCAAGGATACCGAGGATACCTTCGGCGACGGCTCACGCCAGAAGTACTGGCGCCACTGCTTCTCCATGGCCTCCTCGGCTGTCCGCCGCAGCTGCTGGGAGACCATGCCGTTCAGCACGGCCGTGCAGTACTCCGAGGATATCGACTGGACCTGGAGGATGCGGCAGCAGGGATGGAGAACGGTCTATGTGAAGGATTCATGCGTCTACCACTCCCATAACTATACCCTTTCCCAGTTCTACCGCCGCCAGCGCGGCGAGGGGGCGGCTGAGGCTGCGATATTCCCCTGGAGCCGCTGGGACCGCTCGCTCCTGCGCTACTCCCTCCTCCCGTTTCTCCGGCAGGTGAAGAGCGACTGGAGCTACGCGGTAACAACCCGATCGGCGAAGGCCTTCTTCCACTCCCCTGCCCTGAGGATGAGCCAGCTGCTCGGCCGCAGGCGCGGTTTTGTTACGGGACTGAAGCAAAGCGGAGGCCGGAAGTGAACAGCGGCACGGAGACTCTCTACAGCCGGCAGGGATCGCCGGAATTTAACCGCATGATCGCCGAGGAGCTTGCCGCCTTCTCCGCTGAGACAGCGCAGGCAGTCGGGTCCGATTTCATCGCGCTCATCCTCGGAGGAGGATACGGCCGCGGCGAGGGCGCCTGCGTCATCCGGGAGGGGAAACCGGCGCTCTACAACGATCTTGACTTCTTCATCGTCACCCGGCGCGGAGTTCCGCTGCCTCCTGAAGTCGCCGCAATAACCCGCCGCTTTGAGCGGAGGCTTGGAATCGAGATCGATATCGGACGCCCGCTCACCCCGAAAATGCTTGCCCGGCTGCCCCATGAGCTGATGTGGCAGGACCTGTACCATGGCCATCTCGTCACTGCCGGAGATCCGCAGATTCTCAGGAAGCTCGTGCCTGGGCGGATCGGTTCTCCCCTTCCCCGCATTGAAGCGCTGCGGCTCATGCTCAACCGGGGTTCTGGCCTGCTTCAGGCGATTATGCACGCCGGCGAATGTGAAGCTGATTCGTCTCATCAGCTCCCGGACGGCGATTTTATCCGCAGGAACAGGGAGAAGGCCCTGCTCGCCTTCGGGGATGCCCTGCTCATCATGCTGCAGCGTTATCCGCAGCCGCTTGCACAGCGCCCCGATGTGCTTCTGGAAGCAGCCGGGGAACAGGAGGAGCACCTGAGGACTCTGATGCAGGCGACGGCAGAGCTCTACCGGGAGGCTGTCGGCTTCAAGCTCAGACCCGACTCTCTCCCCCCTGAGCAGCCGGAAACCGGATCTCTTGTCACAACTGCCCGGCTCTGGGCAGAGCTGCTGCTCGTTATGGAGGAGCTGCGGACCGGGAGAACCTGGCCTGATGCTTCCGCGTACGCCCGGGATCCTTTTATCAGGGAGCGGGGACAGCACCGGGCTCCCCTGCTGATAAGAAACGGTCTGAAGAATCTGATGAGGCGGCGCATCTCGCTGCGCTATCCGCGTGAGGAGCTGTACCGCAGTCTCCCTCCCCTGCTTGCCGATCCGCAGCCTCATTCCCGGTCGTGGAGGCGCCGCTCGCAGGAGTTCGTTGCGCTCTGGCAGCGATACAACTGAGGATCAGAGCCTGCGGCCGAGCACCAGTGCCCTGAGGTAGCGCCCGAAGAGGCGGGCGTTGTAGCGGAACGAGTCGTTGGCACGGTAGAACATCTCCACAGCAAAGAGCGTCTCATCAAGCGGGTACTCGCTGAAGATGATGTCGGCTTCAGCGATCAGGCCGGGAACCGAACGGAGATACATATTCTGCCAGTCCCGGGACATCAGGGAAAACTCCTCGATGCTTTTCGGCGGGATGCCGAAAAACCGCATTCTGCCGGCGGCTACCTGCCACAAGCCCGGGATCGTTATCCACAGCAGGTGGCAGAGGAGGATCCGCGAGGTGTGGTTCCGGGAGCGCAGCTGGCGCATGGTCCGGGTGAGAGGCGGGTCCGGGGAACCTTCCGGGCGCACCTGGGCGGCCACCACCCCCGTAAAACGGTACGGGGGCTTTTTGGGGTTCATCCAGCTGAGCAGGAGGAGCAGCAGCTGCAGGGGTACTGTTGCGAGGGCGAGCACCAGAGCGATCACCCGGGAGGCGAAGGGAACGAAGCTTTTCTCCCGAACCTGTTCGCGCGAATCAACGGGAGAGAGGAGAAATGCGTCGGAGGATGAGTACACGGACATCAGGTCGACATTGAGAACCTGGTTCTGGCTGACCAGGCAGCGTCTGAGGTCGAGCTGTTTTCCGATGTAGCTTCCGGGGAGTACCGAGGACTCGGTGATGAATGAGCCGCTGTCTACGACCGTGCCCCGCCCGATCTCGGCGAAGGGCCCGATGATTGCATCGTCACCGACGCTGACCTGTGAATCGATGTACAGCGGCGGGTTGAGGGTCGCTGCGGGGGAGATCCGGCACCCCGGTCCGGTCCAGATGCCGTCCCGAATCTTTTTCCCGAAAAAGATAAGCCCCTCGCCGCCGCTTCTCAAGGCCAGTTTCAGGGAGGAAAGCACATCCTCCGGGCTTTCGACAGAATAGGCTTCCACCGCAGCCTCTTGCGCATACTGCTCCTCGAGCAGCTCTTCCAATGTGCCCCAGTACCAGCGTGAAGCGGTGTTCTTCTTTCCCTTTTTCACAAAACGGCAGGAGCTTTTCAGGTGCTCGGGGGTTATGAGGGGGAGCTGCAGTCCGCTGCACATGAGAAACTGCTCACCCGGATCAATGAAGCGGGAGTTACGGATTCTCGTCCGCACCAGACCCGGCTCCTTTACCAGCTGGTAGGAGATCGAGATGCCCCAGCGCTGGCCGTCTCCGAGGAACTTCTCCATCATATCGGCGTATTCGGAGAGATATATGCTGACCGTATCGGCTCCCAGGCGCTCGATGTACTCAATGATGTGCTGTATGAAGGGTTTGCCGAAGAGGGGGGTCAGGACCGCCGGCGTGCGGAATGAGCCGCCGGGAAGGTTCATTTTCGCAACAGAGGTAAAATTACACACTGCTTTCATACACGTCCTCTCTCCCGCTTTATCCGTCTGATGCGCATCAGAAACACGATATTGCCGATAATATAGCGTTTCCACATCCTGCCCGGT
>CAYSRK010000017.1:0-2179 GCA_964433385.1 uncultured Spirochaetales bacterium | reverse complement strand
CGCGCATTCGAACACACAGCTATGGCGGTAAGCTACACCGATGTGACCGCCTATGGGAACGGACTGCTCTACGGGGAACAGGCCGACATACCCCCTGAATCTGAAGCTGAAATCGGGGAGACGCTTGAGCTTGTCACCTCCTCCCGCAACGACATCCCGCTGGACCTGTTTACCGACCCGGCCTATAGAAGAACACGTCTGATGATCCAATACGACACCTCTGACACGACAGACCCCCACGAACTCTACCAGCTCAATCGTCAGGTAACAGACATAATTGAGGATCATATGGCCGGCTTTCCTGTTGCAGAAATCCATACGACCGGTTATATGATACTGCTTGAGAATCTCATCCGCTACTACCTGATCCTGCTTTCCCGGGCATCCCTGTTCTTCTTCGGTCTCATACTCCTGCTCGGACTTGCCATCCTCAGGAGCGTGAAGAAGAGCCTGCTGCTCATATTCCCCTCCCTCATGGGCACCCTCTTCTACATCGGGATAAATGGCTGGTTCCGCCAGCCGATCTCAGTCTTCAACATATTCGGACTCTACACCCTGCTGGGCATCAGCGTGGATGATACTTTTTACTTCCTTATCCACCATAGTCGCGAGGAACGTCGGCTTCAGGGCCGAAGCGGATACGACATAACCACTTCAGTGTATCGTCTGACAGGAATAAATATCCTTGAAACAACGTTTATTATCACATTCGGCGTTTCAGCAGCCCTCATATCGGGAGTTGTCCCTATTTTCAGCTCAGTGCTGATCACCCTGACAGCGCTTCATTTCTCAACGACGACAACGCTGTTCATAATGCCGCGTTTTCTCTACAACCGCCGGGAGGTGCCTCGATGAAAAAGAAAGCAGGAGTAACATTTTCGGCGGCAGCTGTACTGATGCTCTTCTGCATCACCGTCTCTCTCCCGGCAGCAGAAACGGTCTGGGGGGCCAGTGTTGAAACCGTCTACCGCGGTGCTTCTCTCAAGGGGGAAACCAGCCATGCTGCAGCTTCAACTGTCGAACTGCTGTTCACCATGTACGGTGATTTCTTCAGTCTGCAGGCTTCAGCGGCACTCTCGGATCAAATTGCTGCTGCAGAGAACGGATTCGAACTGTCGGTCATTACCCTCGATTCGTTAGTCGATGCACTGAGTTTCGGGTCATTCTCTCTGGAAATCTATCCGCTTGAGAACCTCTCCTATAAAATCGGACGTTTCACGCAGCGCTACGGGCAAAGTGAGCTCTTCAGCCCCCTGAACCTGTTTTCAACCCCCAACTTTCAATCCCTCGTGCAGGGAGACCGGGAGGCTCTCACGACAGACAGATTTCTGATAAGCGCTTCGCTCTTTGGCCGCACGCTTTCCTTTGATCTGACCGCAGCCCCGTTTCTGCCCGTCTTCAAGGAATTGTCGGGGGAGAATCCCTGGTTTCCCCGCAGCACCATTCCTGAAGAGTTTACCGTTTCATCAACTACCTACGAACTCTCAACAATTGGATACGGCGGGCCACTCTTTCCAGAAACCTCTCAGGAGAGTCCTTCAGTACTTGCTGCTCTCTCAGGCTTCACCTATAACACTGACTGGACCCTTCTCTGGTTCTCCGGATGGGATCCAGACATGTATATCAACAGCGAAGTACAGTTTCTGGCTGGTACTGGAAGCTTTTCGCTGATCTTACGGCCTGTGTACCGTCCAATACATGCCGCAGGCACAGCGCTGAGCACAGTCATCGGGCCGCTGCGGCTCTACCTTGATGCGCTGTACAGCTTCGACAAGACTGTGGGACTCTCGCGCTACACCCTGGCGCACTACTCCTCAAAGAATGCAAAACTTCGCCAGGACCTGGTCACCGCCGATGTGCTCTCAATCACGGCAGGATCGAGTCTGGATGCGCCAAGGCTCCACACCTATATGCAGGCGGAATACTCACGGGATATTATGTTCCACGAAGACACTGACCAGCTGTCCCTGCCGCTGCTGCAGCATACCCTTACCTATATCACCCGCACCGACCTGCTGGAAGGCAGGATCTTCCTGAATACCCTGTCAGTGGTCTCACTCTCAGATTTCAGTTTCGCAATTTTCCCGCAGATTCTGGTAAGTCCTTCCCAGGAAGTTCTTTTCAGTGCAGATATTCCGCTTTTTTTCGGGGGACAGACGACTGAATTCGGCCAGTACAG
>CAYSRK010000016.1:0-2801 GCA_964433385.1 uncultured Spirochaetales bacterium | reverse complement strand
TTTACCGGAAAAGAGCTGTTCTGGTCTGTCGGGAACAGCTGTGGGCCCGGAAAGGAGGCAGCATGAAAAAACAGGGAATACTGAACGACC
Source organism: uncultured Spirochaetales bacterium (assembly GCA_964433385.1). Lineage (GTDB taxonomy): Bacteria > Spirochaetota > Spirochaetia > JABMQR01 > JABMQR01 > M55B182. The sequence continues at coordinate 2,711 of CAYSRK010000016.1, read as the reverse complement.
GGATATCAGGGCTTGTTGCAGAGATGGGGCACAAGGAGAGTCTGATGATCTGTGATGCCGGTATGCCTGTTCCGAGAGCGTGCACCCGCATCGATATCGCTCTCTGCGCAGGAGTTCCCAGTTTTATGCAGACTCTGGAGGCTGTCCTGCAGGAACTCTCGGTGGAGGCTGTTGTTCTCGCGGAGGAGATACGGGAGTCCAACAGGACGCTGGAACAGCAGATTCTCGAGCTGTTTCCGGGCATACCCGTTACCTATGTTCCCCACTCTGACATGAAGGCTGATATGATCCGCACAAAAGGGGTGATCAGAACCGGGGAATGTTCTCCCTACGCAAATATCCAGCTCATATCCGGCGTCGTATTCTGAACTCACCGGCCCGAAGCTTACCGCTTCAGCTCAGTGAGTTTTCGTTGTCCTTGTTTCTCTTATACCGGTCAAACATGCTCTCCCAGGGGAAGTCCCGTTGCGGCTCACATACCGCAGGTTTAACCGACTGTGCAATGATTGCCCTCAATGAAGCCAGGCTCTGGGAAGGATCATGATAGAGTATCTGCATAGCTGCCGTTCCCAGAGAGGTAGCCTCTTCAGGACCGGCTATCACCCGTTTGCGGGTGATGTCAGCGGTAAGCTGGTTGAGATAGCTGTTTCGGGATCCGCCCCCGATAATATGGATGGAGCTGAAGGCTGCTCCGCTCAGGTTCTCCAGATCTTCTATAGCTTCCCGGTAGCTGCAGGCCAGGGAGATGTAGGAAGAGGCCAGGATTTTTTCAATTTCCTTTTCACCGCTGAGCTCAGATACCGAGTCAATCATTTTGAAAGGGTTGAAGAGTTTGGTGCTGTTCGGGTCGTAGAGTCCGACTTTCAGCCCTGCTTTCTTTGAGAGGGCGACAATCTCATCCCAGGAATAGGCAGCTCCCTTTTTTGCCTCCATCTCCCGTTTGATGTTCTGGAGAATATGCATGCCGGCGGAGTTTTTTAAAAGGGTTATCGTGTTAACCGCTCCTCCCTCATTGGCGAAATTCATGTCGTAGACTGTGTCGTTGATAATCGGCTGGTCCAGCTCGGTTCCGATCAGAGACCAGGTACCGGAACTGATGAAAATAAACTGATCATCCTCGGCTGGTACCGAAACCACCGCTGCTGCGGTATCGTGGGAGGGAACGGAAATAAAGGGCAGGCTCTCGATCTCGAGAGTCTGAGCGAGTGATTTCGCAATCCAGCCCCTTTCCTGGCCATGGGGTACTGCGGGGTGAAAGAGACTTCGTTCAATGCCGCTGAGCTGGAATATTTCTTCACAGTAGTTCCGGGTCCTCATGTCGAGAAGCTGGGAGGTACTGGCGATAGTCGTTTCCGTTCCCTTTTCCCCGGTGAAGAGGTAGTTGAGAAGATCAGGGATAAACAGCACATCCTTGGCGTTCTGGTAGTATTCCGGGAGCAGCTGCGTAATTCCCATGAGCTGGTACATCGAGTTCATCGGGTGGTTCTGGATACCGCTGAGGGTAAAAAGCCTTTTCCTCGTCTCTTCGTTGACGGATTCCAGTCCCCTCACTCCGAATTCGTTTCTGTAGCAGAGCGGATTCCCCAGAAGGTGGCCGGAAACTCCCAGCATACCGAAATCTATTCCCCAGGTTGATATACCGGCTGAATCAATGCGGCCGTACTGCTCATATGCCATTTTCAGGCCGTTCTGCAGCTCATGAAAGATATTCAGGATATCCCAATAGTTGACGCCGTTGACGGTGACCACCTGGTTCGGGACCTGGTTCACAACGTTCATGCGAATTTCGCTGCCGTCGTAGATGCCGATTACGGTCCGGATGGAGGAGTTTCCGCAGTCAAATCCCACGCACTGTACCGTATGTCCCTTCATCGTAAACCACCTCAAAAAAGTTGTTTTTGTAACTAATTCAATAATAATGGTAAAATAGCTACAGTAATTTTGTTCATATTAACTCAAAACAGGGCGGCTGTCAATCTGTTTCGGAAAAACTGCGAACGCCCCGCTGATGAAAAAGAAGGTTCCCGACTCGGGTGCGTCACGGAGGCAACTAGAGGCAGCAGATCTCTGGCGACTCCTGTACCTGAGTCGCTCCAACCGGCTGCCGGCTGTGGGGAACTGAAATCAGAACTGTTCAGGAAGAGCGGAATAATTTTCTTCAGGAGAGCTGAACCGCATACGGCGGATATTCACATAAGCCGGTCTGTCAGCGCCTCTCTTGCTTAAGCCCGAACGACTTTCTCTCTATCGTTGACGCAGGTGATATTCAGAATCTTTTCTGCCTCATCCTCGGCATCCTTAATCAGTGATGCGATGATGGCCGAAGCCGGCTCCTCTTTCGTCACAAGACCTACGCTCTGTCCGGCCATCAGAGATCCCCGCTCAATATCACCGTCGATAACAGCCTTCTTCAAACCCCCGATCCAGAACTTTTCGAGTTCCTCCACCGCTTCCCGAACCCCGATTACCGACCGCTCGATCTGCTGTATGAGACCGAGCTGCAGCGTATTGAAGTCCCTGGTTCCTCCGTTGACGAGGGAACGGACAGGTATGACCGGAAGCCGCGGATCAAACTGCGAAGTAGGGACTGCATCCTTTGCCTTGGCCTTAATGAGGGCCTTTTTGAAATTCGGGTGGGCAATGGAATCGGTGGAGACGGCGAACCGGGTGCCGAGCTGAACGCCCGAGGCTCCCATCATGAGAAAATGGAG
>CAYSRK010000015.1:0-3924 GCA_964433385.1 uncultured Spirochaetales bacterium | reverse complement strand
CCTACCAGCACCAGTTCCCTACCGATATGGATACCTGGACCTGGTCCGAGGAGCCCGAACTGCGCTCCCGATTCGGTATTCCCCCCGAAAAACTCCTGGCAAGCGCCCTTCCCGGGGAGATCCTTGGGCACGTTACCGCTGAAGCAGCTGCGATAACCGGTCTCCCCGAGGGGATTCCCGTCATCGCAACCGCGAACGACAAGGCGGTGGAAGCCCTCGGTTCGGGGCTTGTCGGTGAAGAGGCCGGGCTTCTCTCGCTCGGGACCTACACCACGGCGATGGTAACCGGCAGCGGGCGCATCAGCGACAGTGACCACCTGTTTACCAACCTCTCGGCGGTTCCCTACCGTTATCTCTACGAGTGCGGCGGGATTCGCGGGGGCATGTGGCATGTAACCTGGTTCAAGGATCTGATCGGGGATGCATATGCGAAGGAAGCTGGCCGGCGGGGGCTTTCGGCTGAGCAGCGGCTGGAGCAGGAGGCTGCGGCTGTTGCGCCCGGGTCGGAAGGGCTGCTGGTGCTCCCGGACTGGCTGTCTCCCTCGGATGCGCTTCACCGCAGGGGAGTGATGATCGGCTTCCACCAGGGCCATACCCGGGGTCATATCTACCGCGCCCTGATTGAGGGAATTATCATGCGGATGCATGAGAGCTTTTCCGCTATGACCGAAGAGCTCGGACGGAACATTCGGGAGCTCATCGTCTGCGGGGGAGGGGCGAACAGCGATCTGTTTGTGCAGATCGCTGCCGATCTCTTCGGCGTGCCGGCTGTCCGCAATGAGATCCGCGGGGCAGCTGCCCTCGGGGCCGCTATGGATGCCGCTGTCGCAGTCGGCGTCCACAGCGACTTCACCGAGGCGGCAGCGAAGATGGTCCGCAGGAAAGAGCGATTTACACCCGATGAAGAACGGGGCAGGCTCTACCGGAGGTACAGCAGCAAAGTCTTCAGCAGGATGCCCGCCCTGCTCGAGCAGCCGTTTCGGCTGCTCCATGAAGCTGTTAGCGGAGAATCGGATCAGTCGATGTAGATCAGGCCTGCTGCCAGCTTATCGACTGCTGCGCTGTTGTCGAGCAGTTCCTGCAGAGGATCCCAGCTGCCGCTCATAAGTGCCTGCCTGCTCGTTTCGGGCAGGGTGAAGGGGAATTGAGCATCCCCGGCGCTGATCAGCTTCTCCTTCAGATCCAGAATCAGCGCGAGCTGCGGGTCTGCGGTGACGGCAGCTTCGAGGGCGAGCCGGTCCTCATGCGAAACGGTTAGGCAGGGCATGCCGAGCTGGATGCTGTTGCCGAAAAAAATCTCAGCGAAACCTTCGGCAATCACCGCCCGGAAGCCGGCCTTGGTGATCGCCTGGGGGGCGTGCTCCCGCGAGCTGCCGCAGCCGAAATTGCTGCCCGAGATAATGATCGTGGCTGCGCTGTAGGCCGGGTTGTTGAGATTGTGGTCGGTATCGTGTCCCTCTGCATCCTTGCGCACGTCGTAGAAGAGGTACTCCCCGAGTCCGTCAAAGGTGATGCACTTCATGAACCGGGCCGGAATAATCCGGTCGGTGTCTATATCGTCTCCGGGCACAACGACTGCCGTGCCGGTTACCCTTATTATGTTCTCCAGTGCCATGCTCAGTTCTCCTTTCGGCTGCCGATGCCGAAGACCGTGCGTGAATCGCTTATTTTCCCCGTAACTGCCGCCGCCGCTGCCATAACCGGGCTCATGAGGATGGTTCTCCCGGTGGGTGAGCCCTGGCGGCCCTTGAAGTTGCGGTTGCTCGTGCTCGCGCAGATCTGCCGTCCGACAAGCTTATCGGGGTTCATGGCCAGACACATGGAGCAGCCGGCCAGGCGCCATTCGAATCCCGCCTCCTTGAATATGCGGTCAAGTCCCAGTCTCTCCGCTTCGGCGGCTACCGGCTGTGAACCGGGAACGCAGAGGGCAGTCACATTCGGGGCAACCCGGTGGCCTTTGAGCACCTCGGCGGCAGCCTGCAGATCGCTGAGCCTGCCGTTGGTGCAGGAGCCGATGAAGATAACATCGACCGGGGTTCCCGCGACCATGGCGCCCTCCTCAAAGCCCATGTACTCCAGCGCCTCACGGGCGCTGCCCTGCAGTTCGGGAGCGAGGGAGCTGATGAGGGGGATCGACTCGTCGATTGCGATCCCCTGTCCGGGGTTGATACCCCAGGTGACCATCGGGGCGATTTCGGCGCCGTCAAAGGTGACGATATCGTCGTAATCGGCATCGGGACCGCTGGCGAACGATTTCCACACCTCCACTGCCCGGTCCCATGCCTCCCCCTCGGGAGCGTAGGGCCGACCTTTGAGGTAGGCGAAGGTCGTGCTGTCCGGATTGACATACCCGCAGCGCGCCCCGCCCTCGATGGACATATTGCAGACGGTCATCCGCTCCTCCATCGACATGGCTTCAAAAACAGAACCGCCATACTCGTAGGCGTATCCGGTGCCGCCATTGACCCCGAGCTTCCTGAGGATAAAGAGGATGACATCCTTAGCCGTGACGCCTGCTGCCAGAGCCCCGTTGACGTTGATCCGGCGGACCTTGAGTTTGTTCATCTTGATTGTCTGGGTTGCCAGCACGTCGCGGACCTGGCTGGTCCCGATTCCGAGGGCGATCGCCCCGAAGGCACCGTGGGTGCTGGTGTGGGAGTCCCCGCAGGCAATCGTCATACCCGGCTGGGTGATTCCCTGCTCGGGTCCGACGATGTGGATAACCCCCTGCCTGCCTGTTCCCGTATCGAAGAAGGTGATTTCATGCTGTTCTGTATTCCTGCGCAGGGCTTCAATCATCTGCTGGGCAAGCGGGTCGCTGTAGGGTTCACGGATTTCATTGGTCGGCACGATATGGTCTACCGTGGCGAATGTCCGCTGGGGGTACCGTACCTTCAGACCTTTTTCCTCGAGCATGCCGAAGGCCTGGGGGCTGGTAACCTCGTGGATCAGGTGAGTCCCGATGAACAGCTGCGCCGACCCGTCGGCCAGACGGGCTACGGTGTGGGCATCGAAGACCTTCTCATACAGGTTTTTACTCATACTGCTTCCTTATTCTGAATTTCCTTACCGTACTATGCAGGGAAATGCAATTAATTTCAAGATTTGCTTATCGGGAAGCGGAGAATGAACTGTACCACTCCCAGAAGAGCGCAAGCGGCGTCTTTGCCAGGGCTGCGGCCTCTCTGTGCAGCTGCAGGAGCCCGGAGACCGGGTCCGACCCTCCCGATATAAGCAGCCTCTGCAGCAGCGGCCGCCGCTGTTTCGGGCAGAATACCGTCCTGTCTCCCGCTATCCCTGCTTCATTGCGCAGCCACTCGAGCGCCTCATACAGACCGCCGACCTCATCGGTCAGGGTGAGCCTGTGCGCATCCTCTCCAATCCAGACCCGGCCGCCGGCAAGCTTCTCCAGCTCCTTCTCATCCATCCTCCGGGCTGCCGCGGCGCGGCGGATGAACTCCCGGTAGAACAACTCGATAAGCCGCTCGTATTGAGCCCGCTCCTCTTCGGTAACAGCGCGCAGTGATGAGCCGGCATCAGAAGTTTCCCCATGCCTGACCGTGTCAGCGGTAATACCCAGAGAGGCAAGAAAGTTCTTGAGATTGATCAGCAGGCTGATAACCCCGATCGACCCGGTTATCCCGGTCGCCGGGCAGAAGAGTCTTCTCCCGCAGCCGGCTATCCAGTACCCGCCGCTTCCGGCCACCGGTCCCATGGAGACTGCGAGAGGTTTCTTCTCTGACAGCGATACCAGGGCCCTGAGGATATTTTCGCTTGCGGCGGCGGAGCCTCCGCCGGAGTTGATCCGCAGCACAACGGCCTTGACCCGTTTATCCTTCTCGAGCTTGCGCTGCGCAAGCTCCCGGAGGGTAAAAAGGGCAAAGACCTTGTGCTGCGGGTCAACTCCGGGCGGGGGTCCGGCCC
>CAYSRK010000014.1:0-2091 GCA_964433385.1 uncultured Spirochaetales bacterium | reverse complement strand
TGAAGTAACCGATCTCGGGGGAACCATGCGGCTGGGCAGAAGCACTTCTCACCTCGTTCCCGGGAGCCTGATCCGTGCCGCCTACGGGTGCGATTCCATTGAGGAGCGCCACCGGCACCGCTACGAATTTTCCAACCGCTATCGTGAGGCGCTCAGCAAGGCAGGCTTGCGCATAAGCGCCCTAACCCCCGACGAAGCCCTGGTGGAAGCTGTCGAGTGGACCGGTCACCTGTGGGGAGTGGGCGTTCAGTTCCACCCGGAGTTCATCTCCAAGCCGCTTGAACCGCACCCGCTGTTCGCCGCCTTCATTTCTGCCGCGCTGAACCATGCCGACTGCAGCGAAAGTGAGCCCCCGTTCCGGGAGGAGGCCAAGAGGTGATGCACCGAAAACGCGGACTGCTGCTCATATCTGCGGCTGCGGCGCTGCTGGTGCTCTTACTCTCCTGCACATTCGACTATGAGACCGCTGCCCGGGCAGCCTCCCGGGAAATTCCCGATTTCATTCTCACAAACGCCTCCTACACAGTAGCAAGAAGCGGAGAACGTGCTATGATGTTCGAAGCCGACACGGTGAGCATGTACAGCTCGTCACAGACGGCCGTACTCGCAGCAGTGAGCATGTACCAGAAAGATGATGATTCAGGGACATCGGGAACGTGCTCAGAGGCCCGTATTAATACCGATAGCCTTGATGCAGTCCTCACCGGCAGCGTTGCACTCGTATCCGAACGGGAAGGAGTGCGCCTTGAGGCTGAACGTCTGGAATGGGACAACAGCAGCGGGGAGCTGTTCAGCGGACCCGATGATCTGGTGCTCGCTGTCTATGAAGATGGGTCGAGAGTTCTCGGCAGGGGCTTCAGCGGCGACCTTGACCTGAACGTGTTCGAGTTTCAGGAAATAATTGAGGGGACACTGCACTATGAGAAAGAATAGAACCGGAAACAGACGTTATGCTATCTGCCTCCTGGCCCTTCTGCTGGCGGCCGTACCGGCGGCGGCAGAGGAAACTGCAGATTCAGAGTCAGCTGAAGAGCAGAAGAAGGAGACGATCAGCTTCGCGGGCAGCTACACCCGGGCTGCCATGCGGGAGGGTAATGAGTCGATATACCTCTCGGGAGGATCCTGGGTGAGGACCGGCAGCGTCTACATCGAAGCGGATTCGATCGATATCTACGGGGAAAATTCCCGCTTTCTCACCAGCCGGGGCAATGTGGTGCTGGTTGAGGAGGATAAGCAGATCACCCTGCAGGCAAATACGCTCAACTACGACCGTGAGAAGAGCTCATTGGTCGTTAACGGCTGGGCTGAGCTGCTTGACCGGGAGAACCAGCTGCTTGCCCGGGGCGCCTATCTTAGAAGCGAAGAGGATGGAAACAGGATCCTCATCCAGGTTCAGGTCACCATCCTGAAAACAGATGATGAAGACAAGGAGATGTACTGCCGCGCTGATTCCGCCCTTTATGACACCGAAGCGGACCTGCTTGAGCTCACCGGCCGTTCTGAAGTCTACTACGACGGATCGTACTACAAGGCGGCGCGGATTCTTATCGACCTGGAGACCAATGAAATAACCATGGAAGGCGGAGTAAGCGGAACTATCGATGAAAGCCGGTGAAACGCTCTCTGTTCAGGGAATCAGGAAACTCTACGGACGCAAGACGGCGGTTGCCGATATCTCCTTTTCCATGCGTGCCGGGGAGATTGTCGGCCTCCTCGGCCCCAACGGGGCCGGCAAGACCACCGCCTTTTACATCATCGTCGGCTTCATCACCCCGAGCATGGGAAAGGTCTACTTCAACGATACCGATATCTCGAAGCTCCCGATGTACCGTAGGGCGCGCCTGGGCATCTCCTACCTCTCCCAGGAACCCTCAGTTTTCCGGAAACTGAGCGTGGAGAAGAATATCTGGGCTATTCTTGAGACCCGTCGAGAGCTGACCCGCGCAGAGAAACTCGCCGAACTGGAGAATCTGATCGAAAACTTCGGGCTTTCCGAAGTGCGCAGACAGCCGGCCTACACGCTCTCAGGGGGAGAACGGCGCAGAACCGAGATCGCGAGAAACCTTGCCGTCAGCCCGAAATTCCTCCTGC
>CAYSRK010000013.1:0-2009 GCA_964433385.1 uncultured Spirochaetales bacterium | reverse complement strand
CTTGACAAAACGGTAGTCTTTACAAAACCTTTTTTATGTAAAGTTTTACATAACAAGGGCGCGATCGAGCGATGGAACAGGACAGTACGGCAGCAGTTTCTCAGCGTACTGACTGATGAAGTGCTGATGCTCGAGGAACTGAATATCCGGTTCACAGCGTGGATCGACACGTACAACCACCGGGTGCACAGCGCACTGGATGGCAAATCCCCGCTGCAATGCTACTTGAGCGAGCTGAAGGCCATACGGCTGGCTCCAGAGGATTTACCGAAGCATTTCAGGCGCTCTGAGACGCGGCTGGTAGCCGCTGACAGAACAGTCCGGTTTATGGGACAGCAGTTGGAGGCTCCGATCGGATACAGCGGGCGCAAACTGGAGCTGCGGTTCTTCGATTATGATCCGCTGCATACCTGCGAGGCTTTTTTCCAAGGGAAATCGATCGGCATGCTGCATCCTGTAGATAAGACTGCCAACTACCAGGCACGCAGGGGAGGCAAGTCATGAGCCGTACGGTTGCTTTGTCAGCACTGAAGCAGGAGCATCTGAATATTCCGATGACTCAGTTCTTCGAGCTTAAGAAAGCTCCATTTCCCCAGATGGTAGCACCGAAAGAGATGCTGCTGTTTCCCCACCTCAAGGAAGTCGCGCAAATGATTGAGTTTGCTTTTCAGCACCATATGTTCTACGCCATCATCGGAGCAGTCGGCTGCGGTAAATCCAGCGCCCTTATGTACTCCTGCGAGCGGCTTACCTCCAAGCAGGCAAAGATCCTGACTATTGTGGGCGGCATGTGGTCATTCACGGAACTGATGCGGCAGATTCTCGCCCCCTTGGGAACAGAGTTCAAGCCGTACCAGCCGGCTGTCATGGTCAGACTGATCCAGGACCGTCTGCAGGCTATCCATCAAGATGGAAAGAAATGTATCATCATCATTGACGAAGCGCACCTGTTGCGTGCGGATGCCTTTGCCCAGCTGCATATCCTCGGCCAGTCTCCTGAATCCGAACATTCACTGTTTTCTCTCATGCTCTGCGGTCAGGAGGAGCTAGCGGAAAAGATTTCCACTCCCCAAGCCCGACCGCTTTTAAGCAGGATCGCCGAAGGATACTATGTTTCAGCCCTGTCTCACAGTGATTTCTACGATTACATAGACCACCACATGAGGTTGGCAGGTGCGAACCGGATGCTCTTTGATGAGCTCGGCCTTGAGGCGGTCTGGCAGGGAAGCAATGCCAACCTCAGATCAATCGGCAACTGCTGTCTTGCCGCTATGCAGTACGCAGCAAACAACGATGTGCATATCGTCAATGCCGAATGTGTCAGGAAGTCCCAGAAACCGTGGTGGTTTGACTCCTCCAAGCAGCAGCCGTTGCCCTAGGGCATAAAGCGATGAAGTATGACGAGCTTCTTGATGCGGCCGAACCTATCGCCGTGAAATTGTTTCAGGACGATAAGGCGCTGTCTGTTCAGGAACTGGATACCCTTATGTGGATGCTGCTGCAGGATAGTCGTGATGCCCATGAAAAAGGGGTATTCGCGTTTCAGTTCATTAGTAGATTGGAACCGATTATTTGTGATCTGGAGAAGCAGGTGCAGGTAGAATCCCGCAGGAACCAAACCTTCAATGCCCGCCTGCTTCCGCTGTATGACCAGTACTTCTCTGACTGGAGAGATTCACGCCTGCAGTTGTTTTTTGATGTCTGTAGAACCATTCTGGAGGACTCCTGGATTTCCATGTTCCTGGTCCCTCTGGAAAGACCGGATGATTCAGAACCGATGCAGCTGGAATTCTCTCTCTTTGATGAAGATTTTTAGTTCCCCTGCTTCCCGTCCTCTACCCTCAAACCATACAGTCTGCTTTTTCTCCTCTGATTTATTGCTGGAATACATTGACTGAGTTTAATTCTATGAAAATTGACTGAGAATAATTCAGGAATTATTGGTTAAAATAATCTTTGATTCTACAATGTGTAGGATTAACTGCGTTAATGCACAGATAACACGTAGG
>CAYSRK010000012.1:0-2367 GCA_964433385.1 uncultured Spirochaetales bacterium | reverse complement strand
CAAGCGGAGGGCATAGTAGAAGGGAGCGGCATCGGCTGCCGGCATCATTCCCACGGTCAGTTTCTGAGGTTTCGCTTCAGCTTCCCTGCTGCATCCGCTGAAGCAAAGTATCAGGGCTGCGACAAACACAAGGCCTAAAGCCGCTTTTCCCCGGTAACTTCTGTACATCCGTATCCTCCCGTTCTCTGCAGAGCTGTCAGTATAGCCTGAAATGGAAAAAGCCGCTAGAATAGGGTCAGCCTTGACAACGCTTACTCTGCGTCTCTATACTGACTGCAGGCCGAAAAAGAAAGCAGTGTCACGCGATAAACCGGAAACGAGAGGCAGGGCAGGCGCATCTGAGGTCTGCCGGATACGGGGATGCCATGTATCAGTTCTATCCATATCATCTGGTTCTGCTTTTCTCTTTCTCCCTTGTGCTCTATCTTACCGTGAAGACGGGGGGACAGGTGCAGACCCGCAACGCCGGTCTTCTGCTGGGGATTCTGTTTCTGGTCCTCGTGTGGATCGCTGTCCAGGGCATGGAGCTTGCAGCTTCTGATCTCCGGACAAAGCTGTTCTGGGCCAATCTCCACTATATTCCCATTATCGGAACTCCGACGCTCTTTCTCCTCCTGAGTCTCAGCCATACCGGGCGGTTCCGGCTGGTGAAGAGCAGGCTCTTTACCGGTCTTCTGGCCGCAGCCGCGCTCGGACTCAACCTGCTTGTCTGGACGAACGATTACCACTTCCTCTTCCGCCGCGAGGTCTTTCTCGACACCTCCTGGATTATACCGTTTGCCGGCAAAGCCTACGGCCCTCTGTTCTGGCCTTTCGCCATCTACAATATCTTCATAGCCCTCTTTGGGCTGGGGGTGCTGTTCCTGCATCTGGTCAAGGCGCTGCAGAGCCGGGACACCCGGGTTTACGCCTGGCAGACACTCCTGCTGATCCTCTGTCTCCTGCTGCCCTTTGTTTCAACCGTGGCGAATATTTCGGGTCTCCTGCCGGTACCCATTGACCTGACTCCGGCAGTCTTCAGTCTCTCTGCCGTGCTGCTGATGGTCGGGATATTTCACTTTAACCTGTTCAACGTGGTGCCGATCGCCCATTCGTTGATCCTCCAGACGCTGAGGACCGGCATTATTATCGTCGATACCTCCGGCAGAATAGCCGACATCAACACGCTGGGGGCTCGGCTGCTCGGAGCTTCCCGGGAAGCTCTTCTGGATGTTCCGGTATCCGAGGCGTTCAGTACTCAGGCAAAGCTGCGCGATTTCTACTTCAGCCGCTCATCCTTCATGCAGGAACTGCCGGTACGACGGGGTGAGAGGATCGAGTACTACGAGGTTACCCAGACGCCGCTGAACCGTACCAGGAAGCTGCAGGTCGGGTGGCTGATCATGGCCTACGATATTACCGACCGCAGGCGGGTTGAGCAGAAGGCCAGGCACATGGCCCTGCATGATCTGCTTACCGGACTGCCGAACAGGGTTGCCTTCATGGAGCTCGCCTCACAGGAGCTGCTGAAGAGCCGGCGCAGCCGCCTTCGAGCGGGAATAGGGTTTATTGATATAGATAATTTCAAACAGATCAATGACCGCTTCGGGCACGAATTCGGGGATCACGTCCTTGTAGAGACGGCAAGACGGCTCAAGGCGAACCTCAGGAACTCCGATATCATTGCCCGAATCGGCGGAGATGAGTTTGCCGTGATCATAGCTGACGCTGCCGACCCCTCCCTCTTTGCCGGTGTGCTCGATAAGATATTTGAAGTATTCCGGTTTCCTGTCGTCAGCGGGGACAAACAGGTGCCGCTAGAGGTGAGTATCGGCCTGAGCATGTACCCTGACCACGGGAATACGGTTCAGGAGCTGCTCAATAGGGCTGATGAGGCCATGTACCACGCGAAGCGGATGGGTAAGAACCGCTATGTGGTCTGCGGCGACGGGGAGGAGCAGCTCAGCCCCTGATCAAGGTTCCACTTCACCGTTGCCGAACAGAGCGCATCATCAGTATACTCCCTCTGAGGGGGTGTGTGATGCCTGAGCTGCCCGAAGTTGAAACACAGTGCCGCGATCTCATTGCTTCCGGTCTTCCCGGAAAGACTGTGACCGATGTCAGGGTGCTGTGGGAACGGACCCTCGGAGGCGAGAACCCGGCTCACTTCTCCCGAAGGCTGCGGGGAGGGCGGGTCAGTTCGGTATCGCGGTACGGGAAGTACTGTATTATTTCCCTGGAGAGCGACCTGCATCTCGTCATCCATCTGCGTATGTCGGGCAGTCTCAGGTATCGAAGCGCTGAAGATAAGGTGGATGTGCACGACCGGGTCGTGGTCTCCTTCGGGTCGGAGGAGCTGGCCTTTCATGATCCGAGAAAGTTCGGAAG
>CAYSRK010000011.1:0-1944 GCA_964433385.1 uncultured Spirochaetales bacterium | reverse complement strand
GGCGGTTATTCAGGAGCGGATCTTCAGTGAGTGCGGGCATGAGTTCAACATCAACTCAACCGTGCAGCTTCAGGAGGTGCTCTTTACGGAGCGGGGGCTGCAGCCGGTCAAGAAGACGAAAACCGGGTATTCGACCAATGTTGCTGTGCTTGAAGAACTTGCCCGTCAGGATATCGTCCCTGGCCTGATCCTTGAGCACCGAAGCCTTGAGAAGCTGAGGAATACCTATGTGGAGGCGCTTCCCGCCCTGATCAATCCCCGGACCGGCCGAATCCACACCACTCTGGTGCAGACCGGCACGGCCACCGGGAGGCTGGCGAGCAGAAACCCCAACCTGCAGAATATTCCCATCCGCAGCGATGACGGGCGCAGAATACGCTCGGCCTTTGTCCCGAAGGAGGGGTGCACCTATGTTTCGGCTGATTACGCCCAGATAGAGCTGGTAATTCTGGCCCACTACTCCGATGATCCGGGTCTGAAGGAGGCTTTTCTCCGGGGAACCGATGTGCACCGTCATACCGGTGCCCTGATATTCGGGGTACCTGAGGAAGAGGTTACCTCGGAACAGCGGAGGATTGCCAAGACCATTAATTTCGGGGTGATGTACGGAATGTCAGCCTTCAGGCTCTCGCAGGAGCTCGGGATTCCGAGGTCTGATGCTGCGGCCTTCATTGAAGCCTATTTTGCCCGCTACAGCGGAGTCCGGAGATACATGGATACCGTTATCGCTGAAGCCGAGAAGAGCGGCAGGGTGGCCACGCTGCTCGGGCATGAACGGATTGTAGCAGGCATCAGCAGCCGCAACCGCACCGAAAAGGCCGGGGCTGAGCGCATAGCGGTAAACACCCCGATCCAGGGCAGTGCCGCCGATATAATGAAGCTTGCCATGCTGGCGGTTGATCGGGAGATCAGGAGACGCAGACTTGAGGCCGCCATAGTCCTGCAGGTTCATGATGAGCTGATCCTTGAGGTCCCCGATAACGAGGTCGATCAGGTGAAGGAGATGGTCCGCCAGGTTATGGAGCAGGCGGCCGAGCTGCGGGTTCCGCTGAAGGTGAGCGTCGAGATCGGGAGCAGCTGGGGGGATATGCACTGATGCGGGTAATCGGGCTGAGCGGCAGAATCTGCTGCGGAAAGGATGCCGCTGCTGCATACCTTGCAGATCTCGGCTTTTCCATTGTCGATGTTGACCGTCTCGGTCATGATGCGCTTGTACGGGGAGCCGGGAAGATCTCTGATACCCTGGGAGACGCTGTCACTGCCCCCGGAGGGGGGATCGACCGCGAAGCCCTTGCGAAACTGGTCTTTGCAGACCGGGAGGCGCTGAGGAAGCTGGAGGGGATTGTCCATCCGCTCATGGCTGAACGCTGCCGGGAAATTATCGAAGAAGGGCGCAGGACCGATACATCCATCGTTCTCAACGCAGCCGTCCTCGTTCGCATGGGTCTTGAAACGCTTTGCGATGCGGTTGTCTTCATTTCTGCGCCTCTGCTCATCCGCTGGTACCGGGCGGTCGCCTACAGAAAGATCGGGACGAGGGAGTTCCTGCGCCGCAACGCAAGCCAGGCTGATGTAGGAATGCATAACCGCGGATCGCTTCCCGCTGACCGTGTGTTCAGTGTTTCAAACAGCGGAAGCATAAGAGCTCTTTACAAAAACCTTGATTCTATTTTAAAACTATTGGATGGTACTGCATGACTGGCCTGTTAGGGTCCCTTTGCAGAACTGATAACGACGACAGGTACATGACGGGGTAAACGAGTGGGTGCAGAAAAGAGAAGTGTCTGGAAAGCGGTATTCATTATCTCGCTGGTGCTGCTGACGGCAGCTGCCGCAGGATTGGTGTACCTGCGCCTGTCGGATACGCCCAAGGAACCGGTTACGCAGGTTCCCGTTGATGAGCCGCAGCCTGCTGCTGAGCCGGCTGAGACCAGGCAGGCGGTG
>CAYSRK010000010.1:0-2082 GCA_964433385.1 uncultured Spirochaetales bacterium | reverse complement strand
GACACCCTCGACCAGCCTTGCCCGCGCACGAGCCGAGCGGATGAGCCGTCCATACAGAAGGCCGGGAAAATCCAGATCGGCAATATAACGAGTCTTTCCGCTGGCTTTATCATAGGCGTCAAGCCGCCGGACCGGAGTGCCGATCGGACCGGTAAGAAATCCTTCATCGTGCGCTGCTGTCATCGCCTTACTCTCCCCTCCTCCTAATGTAACCATAACCAGGGAGTTTTATCAATAAAATTGATCAGCCCCTAAATCTGAAGCGTATAGGGCAGCATAGCGTAGAAGGCTGCACATATCTGAAGGTCGTCGATTCTGTTGGATTCATTGGGGGCGTGCGCCTCATGCTCGTCCCCGGGACCAAACCCGATCGCGGGAATATGGTGCCTGCCGGAGGTAGCTACACAGTTGGTTGAGAAGGTCCACTTGTCGATCACCGGTTCCTTTTCGAAAAGCTCGCGGTAGGCACGAGCACCGGACTGAACAAGCTCGTGCGATTCCGGAAACTTCCAGGTCGGGAAGTAGAGTTCCTGGCCGTACTCCGTGCTGCGCCACCCCGTTTTGGAGTAGTAGGGCATCTCCACGTTCACCGAGGATTCCGGCTCACCGAGAGCCTCGGAAATACAGCTTCTCACCTGTCCCATGGCAAGCTCCGCATCCTCTCCCCAGGTAAGGCGCCGGTCAAGGTAGAGCATGGCCTGATCGGGAACTGCGCACTGGGAGGGACCGCTCACCTGCATCTGGGAGACTGTGATCGTGCCCTTCCCCAGGAAATTGTCGCTGTCCGGCTGCAGTTCGCTGTTAAGTTTCTCGATCGCGAGAGCGGCCCGGGCAGCCTTGTAGGCTGCGCTTACTCCGCGCTCCGGAGCTGAACCGTGAGAGGATACCCCCCTGAGGGTTACCCGCATCTCCATTCTCCCCCTGTGACCGCGGTAGATCCGGCAGCTGGTCGGTTCCGTCGATACCACGAAATCGGGTACCAGATGCTCCTCTTCAATAAGGTATTTCCAGCACATCCCGTCGCAGTCCTCTTCCATGACCGTGAAGGTGAAGTAGACGCTGAATTCACCGCCGTAACCGAGCTCCTTGAGAATCCTTCCGGCAGTGATCATGGAAGCGGCCCCGCCCTTCTGGTCCGAAGCGCCCCTGCCCCATACTCTGCCGTCACGGATCTCTCCAGCGAACGGATCAAACGTCCACTGCTGCGGATCACCGACCTCGACAGTGTCGATATGGGCATCGAAGGCGAGCTTACGCGGTCCGCTGCCGACGCGTCCGATTACGCTGCCGAGTCCATCGAAGGAGACTTCGTCAAATCCCGCTTCACGGCACAGCTCGGCAACCAGGCGGCAGACCTGTTCCTCTTTGGCGCTGTATGACTGTACCTGAACGAGTTTCGCCAGGTTTTCAGCAGTATAGTCCCGGTACTCACGGGCTTTCTCCAGAATCATCTCACGCAGCATCATAACATGTCCTTTGTATAAGAATTTTGCGCGGTAAAACCGCTTCTCAAGCCGATATCCGTTTACGCCTCTATCCTGTTCATCCGTTCCCATACCTCACGCGCAGCCTCTGCAGCCTCACGGTAGAGAGGGCCGACGTCAAAGGGAAACTGCCGGTCTTCAAGAACGATCCTCCCGTCAATGAGAACGGTTTTCACCCCGGCGCTGCCGAGTCCGAACACGAAGTGACCGGCTGCGTTCTCCGCCTCAAGCGGAGTTGGACTCCGGTAATCCGATATAACCAGATCAGCCTTGCAGCCCGGCTCAATCCGACCAAACCGGGCTTGGCTTCTGTCAGGTTCCTTCCAATGTCTGCTTAACAGCCCATTCCCCCGATCAAGCATCCCGAGAAAGTCATCCGGCTGGAGCATTGCCCCGGCATCGCGGTTCTTGAAGTAGGCAATCTTCAGCTCCTCGTACATATCCGCTCCAATACCGTCGGTTCCGAGGGCTGTATTCATACAGGAGGAGAGCCTGCTGTGGTACCCGACATGGTTGTTCATGTTTGAACGGGCATTGTGGATAAGAAATGCGTTGCGCCGGTTGAGCAGTTCCCGGTCCTCGCTGCTGGTAAAAATGC
>CAYSRK010000009.1:0-4469 GCA_964433385.1 uncultured Spirochaetales bacterium | reverse complement strand
TATCCTTCTTGCCGGCAAATGCGGCTGCGACCGCGCCGCCGGTATCCCCCGAGGTCGCAACCAGAATGGTCAGGCTGCGGCGGTCCCGACGGGTGATGGTCTCCATGACTCCAGCAAGAAATCGGGCTCCGAAATCTTTAAACGCTGCCGTCGGTCCGTGTGTCAGCTCAAGGACTGACCGGCTGCCGTCCAGTTTGTGCAGGGAGACGGGAAAGGAGAAGGCTTCCCGACAGAGGTCCTCAAGCTCTCCCTCAACAGCATCACCGGCAAAGAAAGGGGTGAGCACTGCTGCTGCTGTTTCCTGGTAGGTGAGGATATTTCCAGCTGCCTCAATCAGTTCTTCTGAAAAAACGGGAAAGTATTCCGGTACGTAGAGACCGCCGTCCGGGGCGAGTCCCCTGATAACTGCTTCTGAGGTCGGGACTCCCGGTGCTTTTCCTCTCGTGCTGATACACTGCATGCCTTCTCCTTATCGAGCTGTTCCGGTCCCGGTTAAAAACGGGCTCCGAGGTAGGCGCTCAGCCGCAGCAGGTCTGCGAAGACGCCGCCTGCGGTCACTTCAGGTCCCGCACCGGGTCCCTGGATAACCAGTGGCTGGCTGTGATAGCGGTCGGTGGTAAACGCCACGATATTGTCAGTTCCGCTTATACGGGCAAAGGGGTGATCGAGGGGATAGGATTGCAGGTCGACGCTGCAGGTGCCGTCGGCATCAATGAGGCCGACATACTTGAGCAGCTGCTGTTTTTCAGCAGCTTCAAGCCGCAGTTTCTCCATCGGTTCGTCGATCACTTCAAGCTGTTCCATGAACTCCTCAATGGAGGCTGAACGCAGGCTTTCGGGGATCAGGTTGAGAACCGGAACGTCGGCCACCTCAATTTCGATTCCCATCTCACGGGCGAGGATGACGGCTTTACGCACGATATCCATTCCCGAGAGGTCATCACGCGGGTCAGGTTCGGTGTAGCCGAGGCCTTTCGCCTCACGAACGAGGGCGCTGAAGGGTTCACTGCCGTCAAACCGCCAGAAGAGGTAGGCGAGAGTCCCCGAAAAGACTCCTTCTATGCGGTGGATTTTATCCCCGGTCTGGATGAGGTCCTTAAGGGTGTTGATAATCGGGAGGCCCGCCCCCACGGTGGTTTCGTAGAGAAAATGCATCCCTTTCTCCCTCCCCTGCTCCATGAGGGTATGGTAGTAGGGCAGTTCTTCGGTTCCGGCTTTCTTGTTGGGGGTTATGATGTGAATACCGCGCCTGATCCAGTCAACGTAGTATTTCGGCAGTTCTGCAGAGGTCGAGCAGTCGATAAGGACCGTATGGGGGAAGTAGTCAGCTGCGACGTGGTCGGTAAACCGGGTGATATCGGCTTCCTCTGACCCGGCGGCAAACTCCCCGCGCCAGGTTTCAAGATTGATTCCTTCGTCATGTATAAGCATCTTGCTGGTATCGCAGATACCCCGTACCCGCAGGTCAACCCCGAACTCCCGGCGCAGGCGGGAGGATTCACGGCTGATCTGATCAAGGAGGGTCGAGCCGATCAGTCCGGGACCGAGGAGTCCGATGCTGAGCGTCTGGTTGGAGAGGAAGAATCCGGCGTGCAGTGCCCGTAGTGCCTTGGTGGAATCAGCGGCCTTGATGACGGCGCTGATATTCCGCTCGGAGGAACCCTGGGCAATAGCGCGCACGTTTACGCCCGCTTTTCCGAGAGCGCCGAAGTACTTGGCGGCAATTCCGGGAACTCCCGGCATCTGCTCCCCTACCGCTGCAAGGATAGCGCAGCCGCGCTCAACTTCCACGGAACTGATGCGGAAGCCGGCAAGTTCCTCGGCGAAGGTACGGCGGACTACCTTTTCGGCCTGGTCGGCGTTTACTTCCCGGACAGCAAAACAGATGGAGTGCTCGCTCGATGCCTGCGATATGAGGATAACCGAAATACCGGCATCACGGAGGGCGGAGAAGAGCCTTGATGATATCCCGGGAACTCCGACCATGCCGGCGCCCTCGATGTTTATCAGCGCGGTCTGGTGGATGGCGGAAAATCCCTTGACGATCAGGGCGCGTGAGCTGGTGTTTTTCTGTGAGACTTTGGTTCCAGGGTGGCTGATGCGTGAGAGGCTCCTCAGGTATATGGGGATCTGCTTTGCCATTGCCGGGGCCATTGCGTGGGGGTGCAGCACCTGCGCGCCGAAGTAGGAGAGTTCAGTTGCCTCGGCGTAGCTGATCTCGGGGATGATTGTCGCGCTCGGGACTTCATCAATATCTGCGGTAGTCAGCATCTGTTCTCTGTTCCAGAAGGTGACTGAGTCGGCATCAAGTATGGATCCGATAGCCGCTGCGGCAAGTTCGCCGCTGTGATCGTCGGGATCGCCGACCCGGTCGTCGTCGCAGAGCGACCAGCCGCCGCCGATGAGGATGGTGTCCGCATCATGGTGTTTTTTCAGAACACTGTTGAAGTGGTAGGCGGTCTTATCCATGCGCAGACGGTAGCCCGATTCACTGCGGGTGGTCTGCATCAGCTGCGAAGAGTCAACAACCAGGGTTTTGTAGCCGGCTGATTCCATCCTGATGCGCAGCGCCTCAAGAAACCACAGCAGTTCAGTTTTATCGATATAGATCCTGGTGCTCTCAGATGCTTCTCCTACGAGCCAGACTGCTTTAAGAATATCTTCTATGTCGCTGAACTCTTTTTTTACAACGGCAAGGAGTTCCTCATACTCGCATCCGTCAAGGATGGAGCTGATCTGGCTGATGCGCTGTTCGAAAAGGCGTCCCAGGTCTCCCCATATCCGCTCATCGTGCTGCACAGCGAGGCGGATGAGGCGGGACATGTTATTTCCATGATCATAGTCGGGAGTGATGATGATTACGGTTTTCTCAGCAGCGGTCTGCTTCCTGATCTCCATGATCTCTTTCCCGGCTTGCCCGTCTATTCCAGGGACTCGGGCAACTGACTGCACAGACCACTCTTTCATACGCTCTCCTTCTTCAGGCTCTGCTGTACCGTATTTGATGCGGGTATAGTACTGCATCACGGCAAATTGTTAAACCTGTCGGTAAAAAAAAAGAGCCCTTCGGGAAGGACTCTTATGTTCCGGAAATTCCGGAGCTGATTACGCGTTCGCTTAGCACACCTTTTCGACCTTCCCGGCTTTCAGGCAGCGAGCGCAGATTTTCATAGTCTTTGTGGTACCGTTTACGTTGGCCTTAATCTTGAGGATATTGGGTTTGAAGACGCGTTTGGTCTTGACGCCGATGTGCTGGCCGACTCCGCCTCTCTTCTTAGCCTGTCCTTTTCTCGGGACGTTGTGTCCTGCAACTGTACCTTTTCCACATATTTCACATCTGCGTGCCATTGTATTATCCACCTTCACTGTCGTTTGAATCTGTACAATTTCCATAACGCCTGAAGGAACCTGAAGCTGACATTCGCATTTCCCGGTTCCTATGTTTTACGGCTCATTGAAATTAGCAGATTATCAACTTTGTGTAAAGTAGGGTGTTCGGGAATTCGGGTTCTTTTTCTTTCTGCGGTCCGTTCTTGCATTTGGCGGAAAAATAGTTCAATCTGCGGGTATGGACAGAGAGGTGTTTCTGATTGGCGTCGGGCTGAGTGAGTCGGCGGAGCTTGCTGTTTCCTCGTTCCGCAGGAAGCTGTTTCAGGCAGCCGGGTATGTTTCGGCTCTTGCTCTTCCCCCGCTTATTCCGCTGGCATGGCGTGAGCAGATGCCCCAGGCTGAATGTCTCCCGTTTCTTGATGCTGCGGGTGCGGAGAGTACCGGGTTCTCTTCGATACCGGTGCTGGTGGATAATGCCTGGTTTCTGGGGCTGAAGCCGGAGACTGAGGCTGTTATGCTGCGCTGGCGGCAGCTGTTCAGCAGTGCGGCTGAGGGCTGGTTTCCCACGACCGCAGGAGTGTTTCTCTGCATGGAAGAGGCTGTCTCTGACAGTTCCGCCGGACAGCTCTCCTCCCCCGGCAGGGAGGTGTTTTCCGGAAGGTGCCGTCTGAATGATTTCAGGCTGGAGTGTTACAGGCTGAGCTCATCCAGCTTCCCTCTGTGGTGGCAGGACTTATATGAATGCCGAGAATGGTCGAAACATTTGAGAGCCTGAGCTGCGCTCTTCAGGGCTGCTGGGGTTCAGCCTGAAAGAAGAGACAGAGGTCGTTAAGCTGACAGGCTGCACATTCAGGTCGGCGGGCACGGCAGACTGTTCTTCCGTGATAGTTGACCGTCATGGAGAAGCGGTAGCTCTTGCGCGGGTCGATGATTCGGGCTATTTCGTTCTCTACGGCAGCCGGGTGTACCGCAGCGGTTAGCCCGAGGCGGCGTACGACTCTTGAGAAGTGGGTATCGACGATGACTGCCGGAAGACCGAATACTGCGCCGAGGATAACGTTGGCGCTTTTTCTTCCTATTCCCGGGATGGTGAGCAGTTCGTCCATGGAGGCGGGTACTGCTGAACGGAAACTGGATAC
>CAYSRK010000008.1:0-3064 GCA_964433385.1 uncultured Spirochaetales bacterium | reverse complement strand
TTCAAGGCCAAGCGGGCTGTCCTGCTGCCGATGTCAGTAGTGCTCTTCGGCACGATCTGGTCGCTCGGCATCGTCACGCTGCTCGGTTTCGAGCTGACGGTCATTCATATCATCACCCCCGCTCTGGTGCTGACGCTCGGCAGTTCCTACAGCATTCACCTGCTGTCGGACTACTACCGCACCCACCCGAAACTGCTTGAAAAGAATGACAAGGAGTGGATACCCGAGGTCGTCTCCCATGTGACGCGCACCATTGTCGTCGCCGGCCTTACGACGGTTGCTGGATTCCTCAGCCTCCTCGTTACCCGTATTGCGGCCTTCAGGCAGTTCGGCATCGCAACCTCGATCGGCATCCTCGCCTGTGTGCTCCTCACCCTCTTCTACATGCCTGCCATGCTCAACATCCTGCCCAACCCGGCGGTTCACTACTATACCATGGTGGTAGGCGGGAGGCTGTCGCTTCTGGTTAAGAAGCTCGCCAAATCGGTAGTCTCGCGCTGGTATATCTACCTTGCCGTCTTCCTGCTCGCAATCGGGGGGTTTCTCTACTCCTATCCGCGGGTCACCTTTGATACGAACTACACGAAGTACTACCCGAAAAATGAGCTGGCTATCACCAACCTCTCGAGGATTGTGCAGAATATCGGGGGGGTGGATGCGATCAACATCACGATTGATGCTCCGGAGGGAGCAGACCGGTATTTCCTCGATACCGATGTCCTTTCACAGGTGGAAGAGTTCGAGACCGCCCTCATAGAAGCGACCCCGGAGATTACCCATTCTCTATCGTTCGTGCAGTACATCAAGTTTTTTAACCGCCTCATGAGCGGAAATTCCGAGATGCCGGAGACCCCGGGTCTCATCATGCTGCTCTCCCGGTACTTCAGGCTGATGTCCGAGTACAGCGCAGGCAACAATGATCTGGAGCTTCTCATCTCCGAGGATTCAAACAGCATAACTATCGCCTACCGGTACGCCAACCCTGACAGAAGGACCCTCGCTGAGCTCAAGGTCTCCCAGAAGGTGACTGACAGTATCGAAGAGTATGCGCAGCTGTACCTGCCTGAGGAGTGCAGCTATACCGTCTGGGGTCAGGTGAACCGGATGATCTCCCTAAGCGGTCTCATTGAGAAGGACCAGCGCGATTCAACCATACTCTCAATCCTGATCGTGCTCCTGATCACCTCGATAACGTTCAAATCGTTAAAGTTCGGGGTGCTGTCTCTCCTGCCGATTCTCTTCGGCATCATGACGAACTATATATTTATGCACCTGTTCAAGATACCTTTCGATACCGTGACGATTGCCTTCGCCAGCGTTACTGTCGGTGTCGGGATCGATGATGCGGTTCATTTCATCCTGCGGTTCAGGAGCCTCTACCACTATCGGCCAGGGGGCCTGAAGCCGGCGGTGAAGCGGACGATGGAACTGACCGGAAGGCCGATTATTCTCACAACCGTATCGATAATTGCCGGCCTCATGGTCCTCACCCTGGCAAAGTTCGTTCCCATCCGCTACTTCGGGATCCTGATATCCATTGCGCTGCTGAACACGCTTCTGGCGACACTCTTTATTCTTCCCTCGGGTATTATCCTCTGGATCAGCACCGAGAGACTGATACAAAAGCGCCGAAAGAGACGGGCGGAGGCTGACGGTTGAACCCTCTTCGGATCTCGTTTACACTATACGTATGGATATTTCACTATTAAACAATCTTTTTAACGGAAATTCAGCGGCCGATTACATCAGGGCTGCTGTCATCGTTGCCGCCGGCACTCTGGTGCTTGTTCTGGCGGGGCTGCTGCTCAAACGGACGGTAAAGCGGATAGAAGCGCGTAACGTCGAGCTGGAGCAGGGATCTGAGACGGACAAGCCTCCCCATCGCCTGCGTTCTGCGGCACCCTACCGGGTTGTACAGAAGATCGTTCTTCCGCTTCTGTTCCTGGCTGTCCTTTCCGCCGGGCTTTCCCAGCTCACCTTTGAAAGTGCTGCTCTTGCGATAGTCAAAGGCGTGTTCAGCTCCATAGTCACCATCATCGTGATACGGGCTGTCAACAAAAGCTTTGAGTTCACTTTTTCCCGGTATTTCTCCCGTGAATCAATGAGCAGCCATGAGCGTAACCTGAAGCCGCTGCTGGTCCTGGTGAAATTCGTCATCTGGATAGTGGGCATCACCTTCCTCCTGGCTAATCTTGGCTTTGACGTTACCGCGGCTGTTGCCGGGCTCGGTGTTTCCGGTATCGCGGTGGCAATTGCGGCTCAGGGGATTCTCGGCGACCTGTTCAACTACTTCGTCATCCTTTTCGATAAACCCTTTGAGCTCGGTGATTTCATCATCTTTGACGACAAACTCGGAGTGGTGGAGACAATCGGGATCAAGACTACCCGGATACGAACCCTGCAGGGGGAGGTGCTGGTTGTATCGAACTCTGATCTTGCCGGGTCAAGGCTCCATAACTTCAAGAAGATGACCCGTCGTAGGGTCATCCTGAAAATAGGAGTTGTGTATCAGACCAGCCTGGAACATATCAAGGAGATTCCAGTTATTATTCGGGGCATTATCGAATCGGTCGAAGCTTTCCCCGGGATTATCTGCGACCGCTCCCACTTCCAGGGATTCGGGGCGTTCTCGCTCGACTTTGAGACGGTCTACTACGTCCCTACGCCGGACTATACGCTCTACATGAATGTTCAGCAGGAGATAAACCAGAGGATATTCGCCGCGTTCGAGGAGAAGGGCATTGAGTTCGCCTATCCCACCCAGACGCTGTTTGTCTCCCGGGATGCCGAAGGACAGTCCTGAACTCTTCTGCAAGGCAGGTAACGGGGAATCAGATCAGAAAAGTTCATAAGAAGTACAAAAAAAACGTAATTTCTTGACAGCTGTATACACAGAGCATAGAATGACAGATGGCATGGTGCTGAACGATGCTCTTCAAATCGGCCGGCCGTAGCCGAAGCAGGGTATCTGGCCGGCCTGCCGCTGTACTATACCGGCATCAATCTCGTCCCTGCATTAACACATCAGGAGGAAACTATGTCCAGAATCGTGAAATGTGCCCAT
>CAYSRK010000007.1:0-1691 GCA_964433385.1 uncultured Spirochaetales bacterium | reverse complement strand
GGATGCGGAGAAGGTCTGGTGGCACGATGTCATCGCAGTGATCCGGCTGCTTAAGGAAGCGTACGCGTTTGATGCATGCAGGGTGCGGGCTGTCGGCATCAGCTCACTTGCCCCCTGCGTTCTCCCGATCGATAAGACGGGCAGACCGCTGAGGGATGCGATTCTCTACGGCATCGATACCCGGGCCGGCAGAGAGATAGCCGATCTGGAGAAGATTGTCCCGAGAGAGCATATTCTCGATTTCTCCGGTTCCGTACTCACCAGCCAGGCCTGCACCCCGAAAATACTCTGGATCAAGCGCAATGAACCGGAGGTCTATGAACAGACCGACTGCTTCCTGAC
This sequence comes from uncultured Spirochaetales bacterium, assembly GCA_964433385.1. Lineage (GTDB taxonomy): Bacteria > Spirochaetota > Spirochaetia > JABMQR01 > JABMQR01 > M55B182. The sequence continues at coordinate 1,349 of CAYSRK010000007.1, read as the reverse complement.
CGGCACCGGGTATGTGAATTACAAACTTACCGGAGTGCGGAGCTTGGACTACTACACCAGCGTCGGTTATCCGCTGCTGATCAATCAGCAAACCGGGGAATGGGATAAGACCTACGCCGACCTGATAGCCCCGCTCGACCGGTTTCCTTCGCTCTCCTGGAGCTGTGAGGTAATAGGACGGATCAGTGCCGAGGCGGCCGCAGAGACCGGACTTTGTGCGGGAACTCCAGTCATTACCGGAACCGCGGATGCCGCCTCTGAGGCGGTCTGTGCCGGTATGAGCGCACCGGGTGACATGATGATGATGTACGGCTCGAGCAATTTCTTCATCCTCAGGCAGGATCATCCGGTACGGACGGCAACCTTCTGGCCGGGAAGGTTCCTCGAACCGGGCAGCTTTGCCGCGGCGGGAGGCATGAGCACCTTCGGAAGCCTGATGAAGTGGTGCGCCGAGCAGTGGCTCTCTCCGGGAGACCGGGAGGAGCATCAGGGGATGCATCCCTACGATACCATCTCAGCCCTCGCTGCCTCAAGCGAACCGGGGGCTCGGGGATTGACCGCGCTGCCCTACTTTGCCGGGGAACGGACCCCGCTCCATGACCCGGATGCCAAAGGGGTGATTTTCGGACTCACCCTCCGGCATACGAAAGCAGACATCATGCGCTCGGTCCTTGAGGGGGCTGCCTTCGGCATCCGGCACAACATTGAACAGCTGCGTCGGGAGAACATGGACCCTCGCCGCATCCTGGCCATCGGCGGCGTTATCAAGGATGAGTTCTGGATTCAGCTTATAAGCGACATCTGCGGGATAGCGCAGCATATCCCCAGGCAGAAGGCCGGAGCAGCCTTCGGGGATGCCTGCATGGCGGCAGTGGGAACCGGAATGTTCCCCACGCTTGCCGATGCAATCAAGGCATGGACCGCATCAGAACGGATTGTGGAACCCCGTCCAGGTATCTGCGAAGCATATGCCGACCGGTATGCCCTGTTTCGGGAGCTCTACGAAACAGTCAAACCGGTCATGAAGAGGATCTATTAAACTCTGGTTAATAGGTGCAGTAGCACTTAAACAATATGGAGGATAAACGAATGAAAAGAGTAGTGTTTCTATTTATGGCTATGGCTATGGTGTTTGGTGCCGGAGCGATAATGTCACAAGGAGAGGTTGAGCCGCAAACAGTTACTGATGATGTCAGCTTAAAAGTTGGGGTGGTTGTTCCCACTATGAATGTTTTCTACGTACCTTTAACTGAGGCAATCACTGAAGCAGTAAAAGAGGCTGGGGGTACAGCAATTATTACAGACGCTGAACAGTACAAAGTTGCTAAAGAGCTCTCAAATGTTGAAGA
>CAYSRK010000006.1:0-11224 GCA_964433385.1 uncultured Spirochaetales bacterium | reverse complement strand
GAACTATACTTCTGAAGACGGGCATACCGATGATATCGCCGGGGTCACCATCCACGTCGTGGAGTTCTTCTCTCTTGTGGAACAGGCTCTTGCAGCCGGTCCCCAGCCCTATGGTCCCTACAAGAACGGCTATTACCATGCAGAGGGCGAGGCGAGCAGCAACGGCTGGCGTCCTGCTGTGGACATTACCGTTATCGGCGGTCATATTGCCGCAGTGAAGTTTGACGACTTGAATCCCGATGGGGAGAGCAAGGCGGTCCAGGCTGCTGAAGGGGTATACGGCATGGTCGAGCGGGGCGGAGCTCAGGCATCGTGGGATGTTCAGGCAAAGCGGGCAGCTGACTACCTGCTGCAGCAGCAGGACCCGACAGCTTCAGTGGATGCCATTGCCGGCGTGTCGATTACGATCAGCGATCATTTCAGACTGGCAGCTGAGCTGCTCGGCAAGTAAATTCATCTGCAGGTGCATGCCTGCAGCAGCACAGGAAGGCTCCCTCCGGGGAGCCTTTTTTCTCTCCTCCGTTCTCCTGCCTCAGCGCGAGGAGCTCTTCTCCACAGGGACTCCGAGGAACCTGGAAAGCAGCACTGCGCTCTGCTCCAACTCCTCACGATAGGTCCCTTCCTGGATTCTGACCTTCTTCTCCGGTGTCTCAATGTACAGCTGGTAGAGGTTTATCCAACTGTCAAACCGGCCGGATAACGTTCGTTTTGAAGCTCTCTCGTGTCTGCCTGCAGCAGAGGTATGCAGCAGATCAATAGTAGTGAGGGTGATGCATGTGATCTCGCTGAGGTTCATAAGACGTTTCTTTTTCAGCACCACAGTGAAGAAGGAGGACTCCAGTTCCAGAAACCCGCTGGCACGGCTGAAGATATAACCGGTGTGCCGGCCAGCCACATAGGAAGCTCCCGCAGTAAGCAGTACCACAAACAGCGTTCCGGCAATTCTTGCTCCCTGCAGATCGGTTTCCGGGTTGAATCCGACGATGAAGACAAACATGAGGAAAATCGCGAGCAGTCCGTACAGTACCCGGCGACGGGCACTGTCTGCCACAGCAATCCTCTGTTCATCCAGGATGACCGCCCGTTTTTCCGATCTGAAGGGAATCATTGCCTATCAGCCCCCGCTGGAATAACTCGTATGTTTGTCCAGAGGGTTGTGACAGGCAAAGTAGTGTTCATTGCCGCCGTCTGTAAATTCGGGGCGCTCCCGGGAACAGATATCGAGAGCCACAGGACAGCGGGGATGGAAGGTGCACCCCGGGGGAGAGTTTACGGGAGACGGCACGTCACCTTTGAGCACCGTTCCGCCGAAGGGAACATCGGGGTCAGCTACCGGGACCGAACCGAGCAGGGAGTCGGTGTAGGGGTGGCGGGGCTCTTCATAGACCTTCTTCGCATCGGCCATCTCAACAAGCCGTCCGAGGTACATGACCCCCACCTTGTCAGAAATATACTGGACAACACTCAGATCATGAGCGATGAATACATAGGTCAGGTCGAGCTCCTCCTGCAGATCAATCAGGAGGTTGAGCACCTGGGCCTGGATGGAGACATCAAGCGCCGATACCGGTTCATCGCAGATGATCAGGGAGGGGTCGAGTGCAAGAGCCCGGGCTATGCCGATCCTCTGCCGCTGCCCTCCTGAAAACTCGTGCGGGTAGCGCCGTTCCGCGTTTGAGGGAAGCCCGACCGTCTCGAGCATTTTACGCACTTTTACGTCGATCTCCCTGCTGTTCCACAGCCCGAACTCCATCGGCCCCTCGCAGATAAGGTCCCGTACGAGCATCCGGGGGTTCAGGGAAGCCCACGGGTCCTGAAAGACCATCTGGATGTGGCGTCTGTTTTTCTTCAGGATATCTCTCGGCATAGCAAGCAGGTCCTGCTCCATCGCCAGCGTGTCCGCCTTGTGCTTAAGTTCCTTGATGCGGGCATTCAGCTGCCTCAGTTCATGCGCAGCAGCCTTGGCATGGGGAGTTTCAGCTTCAATCTTCGACCGCTTCACTTCAAGCGCTTCCCGTTCACGGTCCACTTCAAGAACTGAGTCAACCACGGACTGCGAGGGATTGATGAACACCCTCCCATCTTCGGCATCATAGAGCCTGATCAGCAGTCGTCCAAGCGTTGTTTTCCCGCATCCCGACTCACCGACGAGACCGAGGGTCTCGCCCCGTTTCAGCTCGAAGGAGACCTGGTCAACCGCTTTGAGCAGAAGCTTTTTCGTAGAGAAGGCGCTGGCCTTTACCTGAAATATCTTGGTGACGTTGTGCACCTTCAAAAGCAGATCATCCATGTCGCCCTCTCCTGCTTTTCCGGCCGGATACGGAGTTGAGTGATCGCCACTTTCTCCCGGCCATTATTGTTGTCGCCAGGTCCTTCTCCTGCCGGACTTCATCATGATAGAGGAAACAGCGGACTTTGTGGTCCTTTTCCACCTCAACCATCGTAGGTTCTGCTTCAAAACACTTCTCCATCGCCTTTGTGCAGCGGGGGGCGAACCGGCACCCTTTGGGAAAGTCCGCGTTATCAGGCAGACTTCCGAGGATGGTATTGAGCTTGCGTCGGCTTCCGTCGGCATTCGCCTTCCCCTCACCGAGGACGGGAATTGAGGTCAGCAGTCCCTGTGAGTAGGGATGGAGGGGTTTCTTGAAGATCGTCCTCACATCAGACTCCTCCACAGCGACCCCGGCATACATGACCATGACCCTGTCGGTAAAACCGGCTATGACTGCCAGATCGTGCGTGATGAATATGATCGAGGTTTCATGCTCCTCCTTCAATCTCCTCATCAGCCGCAGTATCTGTGCCTGAATAGTTACATCCAGGGCGGTGGTCGGTTCGTCGGCAATGAGTACCGCCGGCTCACAGGCCATTGCCATAGCTATCATCCCCCGCTGCCGCAGTCCCCCGGATAACTGAAAGGGATATTCGTCAACCCGCTCATGGGGGTCCGACATCCCGACCATGTCGAGCAGTCTGATGCTTTCCTTCCTGGCCTCGCCCTCAGACATGTCCCGATGGAGCATCAGCACCTCTGATATCTGATTTCCGAGCGTGTAGAGCGGATTGAGGCTGGTCATAGGCTCCTGAAAGATCATCGAGATCCTGTTGCCGCGGATACCGCGCATCTGTTCCTCTGTGAGCTTCAGCAGGTCAGTGCCCTCATAAAAAATCTCGCCTGTCTCAATCTTGCCCGGAGGAGTCTGAATTAGGCGCATAATTGACATTGACGTCTGCGATTTACCGCAGCCCGACTCGCCCACGATACCGAGCGTCTCGCCCTTCTCAAGGGAAAAATCGAGTCCGTCAACAGCCCGCACAATATGGGTATGGTGGTAGTAGTAGGTCCGTACATTCCTGACTTCCAGAATCTTGCTCATACGCTGCCGCTCCCTATCATCAATGCTTACTGCGCGGATCAACGGCATCCCGAATTCCGTCTCCGAAGAAATTCCAGGCCATAATAGCCAGGAAAATTGCAAAACCGGGAACCAGCAGCCAGGGAGCATTCTGTACCGTACCGTAGTTCTTGGCAGCGGAAAGCAGTAGTCCCCACGACGACTGCGGTTCCATGATGCCTAAACCAAGCAGGCTGAGTGCTGATTCTCCGAGGATATAACCGGGAATCGTCAGGGTTGCCTGAATTATGACGAATGAAAGCGTATTCGGCAGGATATGCCTCCTTATAATTCTCCAGTTAGAAAGTCCCATGGTCCTCGCGCTCAGTACAAAGTCCTCATTCTTCAGTGAAAGGACCAGCCCCCTGATAATCCTCGCCAGGCTCGCCCAGCCGATGAAGGAGAGGATGATGACGATCAGCATATAGACCTGGCTCGAGTTCAGGCTCGAAGGGAAGGAAGCCCTGAGAGCAAAGAGAAGATAGATTGAGGGGAACGCCATGACGATTTCACCAAAACGCATCAGCAGAACATCGATCTTGCCCCCGAAAAAGCCGGCTATTCCGCCGATGGCAAGGCCGATGATGAAGGTAAGCAGCGCTCCGACAATTCCTACAGTCAGAGAAATCCTGCCTCCATGCAGCATCCGGGTAAAGATATCGCGGCCCTGCTGGTCAGCACCCCAGAAGAAGGTCCCGCCCGTTACCGAGCCGAGGAAATGGCGGTTTGTCCTGAAGAGCTTGAGGAACTCATAAGGAACACCCCTGCTGAAGATTGAGAGGAAATTCTTGTTGCCCTTGACGAGGTAGAGCTTCATCTCTCGCTCCTCGCCCTCCACCAGGAACGTCCCGACAGTGAACTCAACCATTGCATCAAGCTCACTGGAGGCTTCCAGGTCCGCAATCGCCTGCTCAAGCCGTACCAGCGCCTCGCTGTCGGGATCGAGCCGGTAATACTGCCTGACATTGGCGAGGGTCGTCTTGAGCCGCTCCTCGGGGTCTTTGTCTATTGATATAGAACGCAATTCCCGCTTGTCGACAAGAACTTCCTGTGATACGGCCCGGATCGTGTAGCTGGGAACAATCTTGTAGATCTTAAACGCGATATTGGTGACGATCCTCTCATAGACAAACGGCCGGAAGCTCCTGTTTCCCTCACGGTCGGTATAGAACCACTCCACCTTGGTCGGGGGGTGAAATGACTTGTTCTTATCCCTCCAGGTCATGGTATAGGGAGAGAGCACGTCGGCGAGCAGTGCGCTGCCGTAGAGAACGATCAGAATGGCCAGTCCTACTCTGCCAAGGGTGTGCTTTCGGAAACGCCGGACGTAGATGGCCCACAGTGACTCGCTCTTTGCACTGATTCCTTCACGTGATTCAAGCGCAGCCTCGCGTTTCTGCATTTCAACAACTTTATTTACATTCATTCTCGGAAATCGTATCATCAGCTTATCCTCACCCGCGGATCGACAATAGCCAGCAGAATATCAGCCAGCAGATTACCGAGCATAAGCAGTATGACGCCGTAGAGCAGACTGCCGACGACCAGGTACAGGTCCTGGGCAAGTATGGCCTCAAGCATCACCTTTCCGAGACCGGGCCAGGCTAATACCCGCTCCACGAGGGCAGATCCCCCAAGTATGGCTCCGAACTGAAACCCGAATATCGTGATCATGGGATTTATGGCATTGCGCAGAGCATGCTTGTAAATCACCCGTTTTTCGGCCAGACCCTTTGCCCGGGCTGTGACGATGTACTGCTGACCCATAATCTCAAGCATATTCGCCCGCATAATACGCGTCAAACTCGCCATTGCCGAGGTGGCTATAACAAAAACCGGCAGGATCATGTGCTTGAGCGTGTCGAGAGTGTAGGCAAACCAGTTCATGCTCCCTGACTGCACGGAGTGCATGCCGCCGAGGGGCAGCCAGTTCCCCGTATTCGATATCACGTAGATGAGCAGGAATGCAAGAAAATAGTTGGGGATGGAAAGCCCGATGAAAGCCAGCACTGATATCGCCTGGTCTCCCGGACGGTACTGGTGTGTCGCTGCGTATATGCCCGCCGGTATGGAAAATCCCCAGGCGATGAGGATCGTGGCGAATGAGAGAATAATGGTATTGGCCGCCCGCTGGCTCACGATCATGAACACCGGAGCTTTGTAGATCTGGGAGAGCCCAAAGTCGCCGTGCAGCGCGTTCCATACAAACCGGAGAAACTGAATGTGCCACGGCTTGTCCATACCGAAATTACGTCTGAAAATCTCAAGGTCAGCCGCCCTTATATTCGGATTGAGCGCCATGGTGGTGAATATATCCCCCGGAGCCAGCTGAATAAGGGCAAATCCCGATGCTATGACAACCAGCAGCATCGGAATCATGTGGATAAGTCTCCTGATAATAAACCTGAGCAGGATCGGACTGATCCATACGAGGCGGACCATCCAGAGGAGAGCTTCTGCCAGCAGCGCCGGAACTACCGGTGATTCACTGGTTATAAAGACGACGGCGAGCAGAAGAACATCGGCGATGAGCGTCCATCGCCAGTTAAAGTATCTGTTTGTTACCATACCCTACGTAGACCTCTTCGAATATGTAATTTGACCCGCCCGAAACGGGCGGGTCAAATGCTAGGTTGGAAACGAAAATGCAAAGTGTCTGTTTACTTTACGTAAATCCTTTCCAGAATACCTTTCCAGTCATATCCGTCGATAGGTCTCGGGTAGATATTTCCGAATTTGCTCTTGAATGCGTTCATAGCGCTCGCGTTGTAGGTGAAAATCCAGGGGTTCTGCTCAAGCCATATTCTCTGGATAATCTCGAAGCCTTCTTTCCGCTGCTCTTCATCGGTGGTGTTGTTCGCCCACTGCCACGCCTGGTCAACTTCGTACTCCCACATGGTTCCCGGGGAAGACTGGTTGGGGTTGGTCATGTGGAGGTTTCCGCTGGACGGGTAGACATTGCTTCCCGAAATGGGATCCACACTCCCGGTGAGGCCGATGATGATCGCATCCCAGCCCTGCCCGGCAAGCAGCTTGCCGACCATCGTGTTGAAGTCCTCGGGGCGGAAGTTAACCTGGATGCCGACTGATGCGGCGTCCTCGGCAAACAGCGTTCCGATAGCTTCCCGGTCTGTGTTGCCCGAGTTGGTGGTCAGCTCAAAGACAATCTTCCTGCCCTTGTCATCCTCTCTCCAGCCGTCGCCGTCGGTATCAACCCAGCCGAGGCCGTCAAGGATATCTTTCGCCATCTCAGGATCGTACTTCGCCGCATCCTCGTCAGCACCCTCGTAGTAGTAGGGAGAGACGCGCGGTACAAAGGAGTACTGCGGGTAGCCGAATCCGAAAGCAACGTTGTTGATCAGCGTCTGCCGGTCAACCAGATGCGCCATCGCCATTCTGAAATCGATATTGCTCGTCCAGTAGTAGACTTCCGGCTTGATGGTGCCCGGAATAAGCGAACCGTCGTCTGCCGTGTCGGCATCGGGGTTCTGGTTGAACACGAGGAACTGAGTCGAGAAGACCGGGCCCACATCATAGAGGGTCGCCTCAAGCGAGTTCAGCCGCTCCTGGGTGAATACCGCGTAATCCGAGCCTCTGAGACCGAGCAGGTCCAGCTCACCAGCCAGAAACCGGGCAAGCGCCGTATCCTGGTCCTCAACAAGAACGTAGGTGACCTTCTCAAGGTAGGGAAGCTGCACGCCCTCCTCATCCTTTCCGTAGTAATTGGGATTGCGTCCGAGCACAAGTCTCTGCCCGGGAACGTACTCTGCAATGATAAACGGACCCGCGCTCACAATCTCGGAAACGTCCGCATCAAGACCCCAGAAAGAGGTCACCGCAGCGTAGTCAAGCGCAGGATCTCTCTCTTCAACAGTCTCCCAGTAAGTGTAGCCTTCATCTTCAGCCAGTTCGAGGCTGTAGTCGTACTCAAAGCCCATACTCTTGTCCCAGCCGATTAACGGACCGAAAATATGCATAGGATACACGGCAATGCCGGCAAGTTCCACAAGGTTGGCCCTGACAGTCGGCAGGGTAATCTTATAGGTGTACAGGTCAATCAGCTCGGCCTTAACCGGTATGGCCGCGGTATAGCCGTCAACTTCAGTTTCAATCATATACCCGGAACGGGAGTTGCTGCCGACATCCTCGCGGAGCATCAGGTGGTTGAGCGAGAAGACGATATCCTCGGCGGTCAGATCATCACCGTCGGACCACTTCAGCCCCTGCTCAATCTCCACAACCACGGAAAGCTCATCCTCTGATACCTCATAGGATTTACCGAATCCCTCGTTCACCTTGAACTCCAGCGTGAACTGGTCCCGCGATATCGCACCGGCGGTCAGGAAGTCGGTAACATCCGTGGTCGAAGTCTCAGCAGCGATAACGCCGTTGAGCGACTTCGGGTCACCCAACGCAGCCCGCACCAGCTCTCCGCCCTGCTTGCCGAGCTCCCATCCGGAACTGTAGTCTACAGGTACAAGATCTGCCGGAGTTGTGCCGGTAACCGGTTCTTCTGCAGGTTCTTCTGCGGGTTCCTCCTCAGCTTCAGCTGGAGCATCCGGCTCTGGTTCCGGTTCCGGTTCCGGCGCAGCTGCCTCACCGGTCTCTACAGCATCAGCCGTATCAACAAACTCGTCAGCAACTTCTTCATCCTTACGACCGCACGCAACCAATGAAAAAATTAGCAGCACAGTCAGCAGAATCAATAAAGTTCTCTTCATATTATCCTCCTATGCATATGGAATCATATACCTCAGTATCGATATGTGGTATAGATTATACGTTTTTACACGGCCAGTCAATAAAATGTCGCCAGCCGGCACCATTATTCCCCAGACGGCACGCTTATCCATATGCAGCGGCCCTCGACAGTCCTTATCTAGCATCATACCAGAAAATTCCACTCTGATAAAGAAGTATTTGTTTTTTAACCGCTTCCGGCGGTAAAAATCTCCATCCTGCACTGCAGCCGCCTGAGAGCAGGCCTGAAACAACCGGCAGACCTTGCATCACACCCCCTATCCCGGTATCCTCTGACCAGGTGAGGAGAGAACGTTCATGCATCCCAAACTTGCAGAGATCGAGGAACGGCTGAGAAGGGCCCTTGATGAACTTGACAACTACCTCGAAGACACCTACGGGACTGTCTACCAGCTGCACCCCAATCGACTCGACCGGGGAGAGGCATCCAGTCCCTCCTACGACGGTCTGTTCAGTGTTCACGCCAAATTTTCCCTCGGCTACGGAAGTGAGACCGGGCGCGGATACATCCTGCATATCAGTCTCTCTACCCTTGAGCAGATACCGAAGCCTAAACGCAGTAAGATCGAGCAGGACGCTGTCGAGAAGATGAATGCCATTATTCCCCGTTATTTTCCGGAACGTGATATCCGCGTCACCCGTGACGGCGGCGTCTATAAAATTGTCGGCGATTTTTCTCTCGGTGATGCCTAGCGCAGCGTTTGTGCAGCAGAAAAAACAACCGCGGCAAGCTTCCGGGAAACTTCCCCCATAAAGCCCGACCCTCGCGGAGCCCGCTTCCCGTCAGCCTCGTCGGAGATAACCCTCACCTGAGCGAAAGGAACTCGGGCATCAGCCGCGGCTGCAGCTGCGGCAAATCCTTCCATATCGACACTGAGCACGGAAGCATCGCTGAACAGGCTGGTATAAAGAGGCAGTATTTCCGGGTTCATCAGCACATCGGCAGTCGCAGTGGTGCCGGAGAAAACCCTCTCTTTCCCTGTTGCGGCGCGCAGCAGCGCATCAGTGAGAATTGCATCGGCTGCTGCCCGGTTTTCCGGAAAAACCGGTCCGGGCATCCGGGACCAGCCGAGAGCCTGGTTCCAGAATGCCGTGTCATACTGCAGAATAGTTCGGGAGATAACGAAGTCAGAAATCTGAAGCTCGGGAGAGACAGCGCCGGCAGTACCGGTGAACAGCACGGCTGAGGGATTGAGAATCTCCGAGAGCCTGCGCACGCACAGCAGCGCATTGAGCTTTCCGATACCGGTGACAGCGGCAGCCGCGGGAATCCCCTCCGGCGTCTCTCCGCTGACACAGAAGATCGGTGAACCGGCGACACTGCAGCGTATCCGCGTCGCCCGTACGAGCCGGCTGAGCAGTACGGCACACTCTGCCCTGCCGGAAGAGAGTACCAGCAGCATCTTCAGTTCACCATCTCGTACGAGATAATCGGGACCCCTTCAAGCAGGGTGGACAGCACCTTCTCCAGGAGAACACCGTTTCGGACGGGTATTCCCTTTCCGTAAGTAGCCCTTATCGCCTTGAAGACGAACTGTACAGCCCGGTCGATTGATTCAGGAAAACTCTGCCCGTTGAGCAGGCTGCCGGTGATGACGCTCGCAAACATATCCCCCGTCCCGGGATAAGAGGCGGGAATATAGTCGCTGCAGACCTTCCAGAAGGTCCGGTCATCGCGGTTATACGCGTAGACCGAGCTGAAGTGCTCCCTTCCGCAGATGGGAACGCTCGTTATGATCACCTTCGCGGGACCCAGATCCGAAAGTTTCCTCAGGTAGGTCTTGATCTCATCAGCTCCTATCTCCCTGACCATCGGCAGATCCAGAAGCAGTGAAGCCTCAGTGAAGTTCGGGGTTATCACCTGGGCCTTGGCGGCCAGACTGCGCATGCCTCTGACCATCTCAGGAGTGACAGGACCGTAGGTCTCGCCGTCATCGCCGAGGACCGGGTCAACAACGACCAGCGGAGCAGAATGCTCGCGGCAGCGGTCAATAAAACCGCTTATAAGGGCAATCTGATCAGCACTGCCGAGAAACCCCGAGTAGATACCCTGAAAGGAGATTCCCAGAGATTCCCAGTGAGCGATAATGCTGCCCATAGCTCCGGTAAGGTCCTGAAAGAAGTAATCGTCAAACCCGCTCGTCTGGGTTGAGAGCACCGCTGTCGGCAGCGGGCAGGCCTGAATCCCCATGATAGACAGCACCGGAAGTACGATATTCAGTGACGAGCGGCCAAACCCGGACAAGTCGTGCACTGCAGCCACCCTGATATTCGCATCATTGCCTGTACTCTGATCCATAGCTTCCGCCTCCTCGATCCTGCAGTCCCTTTTCAAAAACCGCTGCTGGAAGTATACTTCGTTCAGGTCCGGTTTGGGAACCTGGAGGAATGCTCCCTGAGAAAGCATTCCTCGGTTCAAATGCCGGAATCTATTTGCCATTGCGCCCCGCAGGAGACCCGCATGCTCTACACAGACCCCGCAACCGGCTTAGCCGTTGCCGACCCCCATACCCGCCCGATCGCAGCAGCACTCGCGTCTTTCAAAGAGGACACGCAGGGGCAGCTGCTGCCGCTCAGCGCCGTTCCGGATACGATGATTCTCTCCGTATCCGGCTGGAGAAAAGTGTTTGCCGCAGACGCAAACGAGGAGAGCTTCTCACCCCGCCTTACCCCAAGCGACACCCTTGCAGCGGCCGCTGCAGCGGCTGCCTTTGCAGAACACCTCAAGGAGGGCCGGGAATGTGATGAGCCGCTGGAAATCGTTCTCGGTATGGACAGCCGCCCGACCGGCCCCGCTATTGCCGATGCTGCAATCAGGATCCTGCTCGCCGAAGGTATACGGGTACGCCACCTGTTCATCGCCGCCGCACCGCAGCTGATGGCTTATACCGCCCTCAACGGTACCTCCTCAGGTTGTTTCTATATCACTGCCAGTCACAACCCCGTCGGACACAACGGCATCAAGTTCGGCCGCGGGGGAGGCGTCATCGGACGCGTCGAGGCTGCTCAGCTGATAGAGCGCTTCAAAACGCTCTGCAGCGACCCCCGTACCCCTGAAAGGCTGGCCG
>CAYSRK010000005.1:0-3118 GCA_964433385.1 uncultured Spirochaetales bacterium | reverse complement strand
GATTGGGGATGAAGCCCCACTTCCCGACAACCTTGGACTGCTCGGGATTGTCGAGCCAGAACATCATGTCCTGACGGCCGCTGTGGAAGACTGAGTTTCCGTTGACGAAACGGGTCTGGGAGTCTTCCTCTTTCCAGTTGGTCGCCTCAAGCGGAGTCACTCCGCTGCTGATCAGATCACGCATGAAGGTCAGTGCATCAACAGCCTCCTGGGAGTTGACCGCAGCAGAGCCGTCCGCGTTGAAGAATTTCCCGCCGAATCCGTAGAGGAACTCAGTCCAGCGATTGACAAGTACGGTGTCGTTCATTGCCGGCCAGGTCCATCCGCTCATCTGCGGGTTGTCAGCCATGATTGCTTCTGCAATTTTTACCAGCTCATCGTAGGTTTCCGGGGGTGCAAATCCGTACGCTTCCAGCAGGTCAGTCCGATAGTAGAGACCGCCGATACCGCCCCACCAGGGACCGAGACCGTAGATATGGCCGTTGTACGAATGGGCATCAAGATAACTCGGATCAAGCTTCGCCAGAATATCCGGGTCTACTTTGTCCTCAAGGGTCATCAGCCAGTTGGCTTCACCGAATTCGGCTGTCCAGTAGGCTCCTACTCCGAGAATATCGACCTGACTGTCCTGAGACATAAACCAGGTTACATAGGTGTCATGCTGAGCCTCGGCCTGGAGCGGAACCGTCTGAAACTCTACGGTTATATTCGGATAGAGCTTGGCGACCTCCTGCTGAATTGCCTCTATCGGGGGTACGGCCGGTCCGAAGCTCATGGTGAAATATTCATTGTAGGCCAGGACTACCGTCTCCTCCTTGACCTCGGCCTCCTCTTCGGCCCCGGCTGCGCTGAGCATAACCGGCAGCATGAGCAGCAGTGCACAGATAACAGCACACATTCCCTTTTTCCACGTGTTTTTCATTGTCGCTTCTCCTTTCTTTAATAAGCTTTTACCTAAGCCTCATAAGCAAAGACGCATCCATCGTGCTTACGTTCTGGAGCAGTACGTTCAAGTAAAAACAAACGCTTGCATTTTATACTACTGTACCAGCAAAAACTGCAGTTGTCAAATAGAACTTTCAGTGCGATACAGCTTAACGATGTACTCCCCTGCTGTAAGTTAGCAAAGAGCTGATACGTATGCGCTTTTTCCGATATAAATAATTTTTTATTTATTAGCAACAAATTAAAATTATTCCCCAGAAGAGAATTTCATGTTCTATTCAGGGATGATTGAGAAAATAATGGGGTGAAAAGTTCAAGATTGACAGATAGGGTACATTGTATTAGAATTGCAAACGTTAGTATAAGGGGCTGTCGGAAGGCGGACACTAGAGAAAAAGGAGATGAGTGATGACAGAGCTGATCAAGCGCATATACGATGCTGTGTATGAGGGGGATGAGGATCTCGCTGCAGAACTGGCCCAGCAGACTATAGACGCCGGACTGGATGCGAATACGGTGATCAACGAGGGCGGAGTCGCCGCACTATCCGACTTAGGGGAGAAGTTTGACCGGCTTGAGGTGTTTCTGCCTGAGGTCATGATGGCAGGAGAGGCGATGAAAGCCCTGGTCAAGGTACTTTCAGTCACCTTCGGGGCTGATGATTCAGCCTACAAGGGAAAAGTGATCATCGGTACGGCCAAGGGAGACCTGCATGATATCGGGATGAACCTGGTGGCTATTCAGCTGGCCGTCCACGGCTACGATGTGATCAATCTCGGACCCGATACTCAGGTGAACGAGTACATCGACCGGGCCAAGGGGGAGAAGGCCGATATCATCGCGGTATCCTCACTGCTGACCACTTCGGCCTACTACCAGGCGGAGTTGGTTGAGCGGCTTGAGTCTGAAGGACTGCGCGACCGGTTCAAGGTTATCGTAGGCGGAGGTCCGATCACTCCGGAGTGGACGAAGAAAATCCGCGCTGACGGATATGCCAGGACGGCTAATCTTGCGGTGAAGCTGTGCGGCACTGTTATCGGCAGCGAAACCCGGTTTGAGGAACCGGTAATAATCGAATAATCGAAAGGAGCTTTTCTATGAGCCATTCAGTTACAAAACTTATCCAATACATGGAGCGGGGCCGGAAGGGCGAACGCATGCCGGAGAAGGACTGGGATTACAAGGTGCTGCCGCGGACGCTTAAAGAGGTTTCCCGGAAGTACCAGCTTGAGGGGACCTGTGACCCGGCGAATCCAGTTAATATGGATCTCGACTTGGCTGATACCTACTTCAAGGCGGGTTTCGAGGCGGCGGTCAGGCTCGGTCTGTACAATACCGATACGGAAACGGTGGTGAAGGTCTCCGAGGAAGAGCTTGATGCGGCGGTAAAGACCGCCCCGAGCGAGCTTACCCTCGGTAAGGGACTGCAGCAGCGGACTATCAGGGCACGCACGCCCGAGGATGGAGACCCGCCCATGTTCGGCGGACCGCTTTCCATCCAGATGAACGAGGAGTACTACGTTCCCCTGATAGAGACTGCGTTGCGAAGCGATCTGGTTGATGTTCACGAAGGTCCGTCGCTTGATACGATCTACGGCGTCCCGCTGCTGGCCAATACTCCCTATGAGACGGCTGCTTCCTTTCGTGAGATGAACATGCGGCGTGAGGCCCAGTACCGGGCCGGTCGTCAGGGGATGCCGAACATGCTGGTATCGAGCAGCAGCACCGAGTACGGTAACCTGGCCACCTTCGGTCTCTTTGAGCAGCCGCAGATCGCACTGGTGCTCATTCCTTCCTCCCTGAAGACTAACTACGCATCCCTGCACAAGTGCATCCAAACCCTCTCGGTGGGCGGGTTCATAGAATCGGGTTCACCTAATATGATCGGGGGGTTCACCGGAGGTCCGGAAACTTCAGCGATTGCGAGCATTGCCGGCGACCTGCTGCAGTTCCCGCTGCACCAGGCGCATCTCTGCGGGGACCCGGCCTACGATATCCGCTACTCCGGCAACTGCAACCGGCACGCCCTCTGGTCCCAGACGGTGGCTACCGAAGCGGTGGCGCGCAATACCAGGGTAATCATGCTGAAAACCATCAACCAGGTCGGAGGACCCTGCACGGAGATGTTCTACTGGGAGACCATTGTCGGCTTTGCCGCTAATTCAGCTTCCGG
>CAYSRK010000004.1:0-14945 GCA_964433385.1 uncultured Spirochaetales bacterium | reverse complement strand
TTTTTGATTATGAGGAAAAACTCCTACGGTTAGATTTTTATATGAGGCATTACGGAAGGGCTATTTTACTTTTTCGATTCGCACCATAAGCGAGCACCGCCACTGCTCATCCTTAAGCAGCTCAATCTCCCAGGACGGCAGGAGGAGCGTGTGCTGGTAAATATCAGTCTCTCCGAACGAAGTCTGAATGACTGTGCTGTAGGGCTGCTTTACAAGCGTGAAGCGCCTGTCGGCCTGCAGGGTAACCAGCGTGCGGTTATGGAGGTCTCTGGCAGTCAGTTTCTTTACGTTCGCCATTACCGCCTTTCCCTCAGGTATGGGACGGTCATGTCTGGTATCTTCTGCAGCCAGCTCAAGATACTCTCTGCTGTCATCAGCGAAGGAAATATTCTGTTCGGAAGAAAACCGGCAGTGGATCTTCTTCTTTGCTCTGTTAGTCAGCAGGTACTCAACTTCGATCGCATTGGTCCTGAAGGTGTAGCTCTTTTCAAGCAAGATGAGCGAACCGGGTATGAACGGAATTTCGACGGCTAGGGAAAAGTAGAGACACTTGTCAGTCCTGGCAAGTTTCTGAATTTCGTAGCTCACCTTCTCCAGGGAGAAGGCATCCTGCTTTCGGTAGGCCTGAAGGTTCATCTCCATAGGAAGGAAGAGGTCGCAGAAACTGTTCTGTTTTCCATCGATCGCACCGGGAGCATAGCCGCTCTCAACCGATTCCCCCGGGTGACCGAGGAACGTGTCAAGGTAGTTCCACGAGGTTACCAGGTAGTCCAGCTCAGTCAGGGTCCCGCCCTTGCTGTCAACTACCGCAGTAACATTTTTCCCCCGGTATATGTACTCGAGCACATTGTCAAAATCGAAGTCGAAGGGAGCAATGGAAGAGGTGAACAGGCCGCGCTCACGTGAGAACTTGTCCGCCTCGATCAGGTGGCGGTAGTTCTCCTTCCTGATGTGGCTGAGGTAGATCCCGCTGCCCCAGTCGGTATGAGTGAAGGCCCCGTAGCTTTCCCCTTTTAGTATCTCGCTGTTGATCAGCTTCTTCAGACTCTTCTCCTTCGTGATGAATGAGGTAAGTTTCTGAGAATAGCAGAGCCTCCCGTAGAGCTGATTCATTTCCGGGTAGCGTATCAGCAGTTCGCTGTGCTCTCTTACCCCCTCGGGTTTAGAACAGCAGCGGTACCACCCTGAGGGAAGATGCCGGCGGGTAAAGGCCGGGACCCGTTCCGATTCACTGCGGGCATGGGTATAGGTATAGCCGGATGAGTCTACCGCCTCGATCAGGCCGACAAACTCACCAATAAGCTCGTTCTCAGGAGAGAGCATCATCATCGAAGCCAAACGGTTTAAATCAAGCATAACACCAAGGACCGGGGTATCTGCGGAGGGAAGCTGCAACAGGGAATCGGATTCCGTATCCTCGGAAAAGGGGGAGAGGACCGGGTAGATGTTGACCGACTTGCCGAGGTCCTGCATAGTAAAAGGCTCGGTATACAGCGGCTCAGCTCCCTGAGCCGAGGTTCCTATGAGGATATTCTGGATACCGCAGTTGCTGCATGTCGTTATCAGCGTTGGCGACCAGACCTGATCGGTAAGCCAGAGTGTCTTCGGTCTCCTGCCGAACCGTTTTCGCAGATACGTGACGGAAAGTTCAAGCTGCTGGGAACGGTCCTTTACCGGTATAAGGGTCATAACCGGATCGTAGAATCCTCCGGCGATCAGTTCGAGCTGACGGCGCTTGACCATGTCGTTTATCAGCATGTTGATTTCAGGGTGGCGGTCCTCAATCCAATCAAGCTGTGTAGCTGAGATGTAGAGAGAGAACTTCACATACTCCTGAGAATAGAGATAAGCTAACAGCGGCTTGTAGCAGTGGAGCAGCGAAAACTCAAGGTCCTCCGTTAGGACGCCGAGAGGTTTCTGACTGAACATTCCAAAGACAATCCTTTTTTCTGACACTCGTATTCCGCCTCGCGTTATCTAACGCTGTCAGGGTTCAATCGCACAGATGGAGTTAGTGGGACAAGCCGCCGCCGCAGCAGCTCTGTCGGTGCCCGGAGCATCATAATTCACCTCTGAGAGAAAATCGGTCACAACAAATCCGGCATCGGGAAACTTCTTTTCACAAATTTTACAGGCAATACAGCCCACTGAACAGATTTTTCTTACCGTTGCCCCTTTGTCATGGGAATTGCAGGCTACATAGTAGTCCGCATCATAGGGAATCATTTTCATCACCTTTGTCGGGCAAATTTCGACACATTTGCGGCATCCGATGCACAGCTCCTTATCCACTTCCACCCGTCCGTCAGGGGTCTTTGCTATAGCGTTCACCGGACAGACCCGGATACAGCTGCCGAGTCCTATGCAGCCGTACTTGCAGGATTTATCCCCGCCATGCAGCATAACAGCCGCATTGCAGTCTTCAATACCCTCGTAGATAAAGTCATACTTGGTCCGCTCTCGGTTGCCGTTGCAGTGAACCTTTGCCACCAGCTTCACCTCGTTGTAGCTGACTTCAGCACCCATGATCAGGGATATCTTTTCAGCGCTCTCCTTACCCCCGGGAGGACACAAGCCGATCTCCGCTCCCGCGGCTATCGCCTCGGCATAGGCTGAGCAGCCTGCATACCCGCAGGCGCCGCAGTTAATGCCGGGCAGGGCGTCCTCTATCTGGGTAACCCGCTCATCTTTTTTCACAGCCAGTTTTTTGGCTGCGAAAGCCAGCCCGAGGCCGAGAAGTCCGCCGAGAACCGCTACCGAAACAAATGCATAGAGAATAGTTACTGCCATACCGTTATCCTAGGAGGTTTGTTAAAAGAGCCTTGTCAAATGCCATGAAGGCTAATGCCATCAGTCCGCCGGAAATAAACGCTATGGGAATTCCCTGCAGCGATTTAGGTATCTTCATCAGGTCGAGCCGCTCCCTAATATTGGACATCAGCACTATTGCGAGAAGAAACCCGAGTCCAGCTGAAATACCGGCTGCAAAGCTCTCAAGGGCGTTGTATGAGTTGGTTACATTTATCAGTGCGATACCGAGCACAGCGCAGTTGGTGGTAATCAGGGGAAGAAAAATCCCCAGCGCCTTGTAAAGCTGCGGAGAAATCTTCTGAATAACCATCTCGACAAACTGTACCAGTGAGGCAATGACAAGGATAAAGGTAATCGTCTGCAAAAATTCCAGGCCGAAGGGGGTAAGGATGTAGGTGTAGACAAGCCAGGTGGTTATGGAAGCTATGGCCATGACGAAGGTTACAGCAAACCCCATTCCGACAGCAGATTCGGTATTTTTCGACACCCCGATGAACGGACAGAGTCCGAGAAACTGGGTGAGGATAAAGTTGTTGATAAAGACGAAGGTGATAAAAATGGCTACATAGGACATATCAGGAACTCCTTCTCGCTGAATACCAGTTAAAAAAAGCCTTCAGGTACCCCATTACCAGCAGTGCGCCCGCTGAGAGCCCGAAGACGCGGGCCGGGGCTTTGTAGAGAACCGGAATCCGGATAACCCCGTCAAAATCGCCCAGTGCCATGACGGTGATGGTCCCGGCTCCGAGAACTTCCCGGACAAAGGCTATGAGTATCAGGCTCAAGGTAAATCCGATTCCCATGCCCAGCGCATCGAGAATTGATGCCCCCACGGTATTGCGGTTGGCGAACGCCTCTGCACGGCCGAGGATAACGCAGTTAACTACGATCAGGGGAACAAAAACTCCGAGACTCTCATAAAGTGAAGGGATATAGGCATTCATGACCATTTCGACAATGGTGACGAATGAGGCGATGATGACGATATATGAGGGAATGCGGACCTTTTCCGGAATGAAATTCTTCAGCAGGGATACGAATATGTTGGAACACAGCAGAACGAAAATTACCCCAGCCCCCATGCCGATTGCGTTTATCACCTTTGAGGAGACTCCGAGGGCCGGACACAGCCCGAGAACAATGATAAATATGGGGTTCTCCCTGAACAGTCCTTTGGTAAATTCTTTGAGCATGAATCTCTCCTGCCCCGCGGGCCTAGTTGTTTCGATCATCCAGGTTCCTGACAAATGCAGATCCTGCAGCTGCAGCCTGGGCTATTCCTGAGAAGGTGATCGTCGCACCGCTGACCGAATCGGCAATCTCAGAAGGTAGGTCGCCTTTTTTTACCGGGACCGGCGCATCTGCCCCGGTTCCTGCAAACATTTCCATATAGGAGTCTTTCTCCGCTTCCTTTCCTAGGCCAGGGGTTTCAGCATTCTGCAGCAGCCGGGCATGAATAACCGAACCGTCAGCCCGGTATCCGATGATAAGGTCCATCGGACCGCCGTAGCCGGATGCGGTCATCTCCAGGATATACCCAGCTGCCTCCCCATCCTCCTGCAGTTCATAGTAGTTTCTCACCTGCCCCTCCCCTACCGGGATGCTCTGCGGAGAGACCTCATACCCGGCAGAGACAGCCGAAAGGGCCTGCTGCAGCTGCTCGAGCTTGTAGTCGGCAATTTTCGGGGCAGTCACCGTATTGACGCTTCCAAGCGCCAGAGCTGCAACTGCGCATATGAGGGCCAGTTTTGTGCTGATTTTCAGGATATCACTCATTTTTCTGCCCCCTTGGCCTTGCCGGTCACGGTGCCGAAGACTCTCGGTTTCACGTAGCGGTCGATGAGCGGAACAAATATATTCATCAGGATGATTGCCAGAGAGACTCCCTCGGGAAGGGATCCGAAGGACCTCAGGAGAAAGGTGAGAAATCCGGCTCCCATGCCGAAGATAAGCATCCCCTTAGGCGTAACCGGAGAACTGACCATGTCGGTAGCCATGAACAGGACGCCGAGCATCAGCCCCCCGCTGAAAAGGCTGAACCAGACTTCTCCTGAGAACATGCCGTTTCCGGCAGGCAGGCCGCCGAAAACCCAGGTGAAAAGCACGAAGCTCACAAGGTAGGAGATGGGAGTGTGCCAGGTAATGATCTTTTTGAATCCCAGGTACAGGGCACCGATAATCAGGAGCAGGGCAGAAACCTCACCGATGCAGCCGGCGGTATTACCGAGGAACAGGTCGATATGTATTGGTTCCATAACAATACCGATGTTCTCGAAAAAGGCGGAAATGGTTCTGGCGAAGTCTGTCGCTGCATAGCCGGAACTGCTGAGCAGCTCAGCAGCGGTCACCCCAGTCTGATCAGCAAGACCCATCTTATACGTTCCAAGGGGGGTTGCGCTGCTCAGCGCATCAGGCATACTGCGCAGCGTGGCAGGCAGTCTCCACTGATTCATACCGCCGGTCCATGAGAAGAAAACGAATACCCGCCCGGCAAGGGCCGGATTCATCCAGTTTCCTCCGAGCCCGCCGAAACTCCACTTCACTACCGCGATAGCGAAGAAGGATGCGATAACCGGTATGTACAGCGGTACAGCCGGGGGCATGTTCAAGCCGATCAGCAGGCCGGTCAGGACCGCGCTGCCGTCACTGAGCGTTCTTCGTCCGAGGGCCCGCGCCAGGATCCATTCGGTTGCTGCCGCGGCTGCAATCGAGACGAGGAGAACGAGCAGAGAACGGATGCCGAAGACCGCTGTTCCCCAGACCGCCGCAGGCACCAATGCCGCTGAAACCCTCCACATAATCCCGGAGGTTGTCAAAGATGACCTGAGATGGGGAGACGACTCGATTAAGACAGGCTCCTGTAGAGCAGTTGATACATCACTCACTGTTTTTTCCTTGCCATTTTCTTTCCGTATCTGAAGCCGTGGACTAACGGCAGCTGTGCCGGGCAGATATAGGCGCAGCAGCCGCACTCCTTACAGTCCATGAGATTCAGCTTCATAGCCTCATCGAATCGGCTGTTTTCTATATATCTGAATAGTTTTGTCGGCTGCAGCCCCATCGGACAGGCCGCTACGCACTTTCCGCAGGAGATGCAGATCTTCTCGGCCTCCTGGGTGAATAACGATCTTTTCGCATCCCCCTGAGCTAAAACGAGGATTCCCGAGGTTCCCTTGGTTACGGGAGAGTCAAGATCGAAGAAGGCGAACCCCATCATCGGACCCCCGGCTATAATCTTTGCCGGGGGACGGGAAAATCCCCCCGCGGCCTCTATGAGGCTGCGCACAGGAGTTCCGACAACAGCCCTGAAGTTGCCCGGACTGCGCACCGCGTCACCAGTTACAGTCACAACCCGCTCAAAGAGCGGTTTCTTCCGGTAGACCGCCTCATAGACAGCGTATGCGGTTCCCACATTCGTCACTACTGCCCCGATATCAATCGGCAGCCCCCCTGAGGGGACCTCTTTGCGGATGGTCGCCTTCAGCAGCTGTTTTTCATCTCCCTGCGGGTATTTCACCTTCAGCGGCTGGATCTGGCAGGGAAAACGCTCTTCTTCCGCGGTCTTCCGCATCAGCGATACAGCATCCATTTTGTTCGCCTCAATGCCTATGATGACCTTTTCAGCCCCGATCATTTTCGCCACCGCCCCGACGCCCTTGAGCACTTCGCGGGGATGCTCGAGCATAACCCGGTGATCCGAGGTGAGATGGGGTTCGCACTCTACTCCATTGATCACGAGGTATTCAGCTTTTTTTCCCTTGGGAATCTGGAATTTTACGTGGGCCGGGAATGCCGCCCCGCCCATGCCGACAATGCCGGCTTCTTTGACAATGCCGATCAGCTCCCTTGCCGAGAGTTCCTGAACGGGATCACCCTGGGTAGACGTAAACTGGTCCGGCTCCTCTTGCTGCGCCGCATCAATTACCACCGCATCGCAGCTGCCGCTGGTAGGCAGTACGATTCTGACGATCTCCTTGACCGTCCCGCTGACCGGGGAATGGACATCAGCTGAAATAAAACTCTCTCCCGCCCCGATTTTCTGGCCGGCGCTCACCGTATCCCCCTTTGCAACGCAGACAGCAGCTGGTGCACCAAGGTGCTGAGCCATGGGTACAGTTACCACTGACGGCAGGGAGAGCCTGACAACGGCCGCGCCAGAGGACAGGGATTTGTTTCCGGGCGGATGCACGCCGCCCTTGGGAAAAGTCAAGGTTTTCACCATGTGGATTGAACTCCTTAATTGAACTGGCCTTGTGGGACCATTATATATGAAGCTTAAGGGAAAAGTAAACCAATTCCCCGAACGAGTCCCGATTCTTTTAGGCGAAACGGCAGTACAGAATCACAGCTTGCGGATGAAAAAAACGAGTCTGCTATTCTCATATTCACCTGGAGAGTATATGATACCGTTAATGAACAAGTTCTTCAGATTTGCAGCCTGGAAACTCCGCGGCAGGAAGGTCTACGCCTTAGTCGGCCGCAGCGGCACCGGGAAAAGCTTCCGCTCCAAACTGGTCGCTGAAAAGTACGGCATAGAACTGATCATTGACGACGGGCTGCTGATCAGGGGCGACAAGATCGTGTCGGGTAAATCAGCCAAGAAAGAGAAGGTGTTTCTCAAGGCGATAAAAACGGCCCTCTTTGATGAGGAGCTGCATAGAAACGAGATGATATCAGCCTTACAGAAGGAGGACTTCAAGCGTATTCTGATCATCGGCACATCCGAGCGCATGGTGCAGAAGATTGCGCTGCGTCTCAAGCTTCCTGAACCGGAGAAAATCTTCAAGATCGAAGAGTTCGCCAGCAAGGAGGAGATCGATACCGCCATCAGAATCAGAAACAGCGAGGGCAAGCACGTCATCCCGGTGCCGACGATTGAAATCACCCGCAACTACCCGCAGATCGTCTACGATTCCATGAGGATATTTTTCAAGCGCAGGATAACCGCCCCCTGGAACAGGAAGGTCTTTGAGAAGACGATCGTCAGGCCTGAATTCGGCAAGCGGGGAAAGATTACCATGTCCGAGGCGGCGCTGACGCAGATGGTCATCCACTGCCTCGATGAGTTCGACGATTCGATCTCGGTTAAAAAAGTTGCCATCAAGAGCGAGTCTGAGGGGTATAATCTCCTGGTGAAGCTCCGGATGCCCATCAAGCTTCAGGTATCGGGAACACTGGTTGAGCTGCAGCGCTATATCGCCGACAGCCTTGAACGGTACGGAGGAGTCATCGTCGCATCCATCAACATTGAAGTTGACGATTGGAAATAGGGGCTTCGGAATCAGGAAGAGGCGCTGCTTTCCTTTCCCCCGCTCTGCGCGGGCAGCTGGTGCGTGCTTTTCGTCCGCTGTTCTTTTGTCTTTCGGCTTTTGGCGCTTCGTGCCCTGTTCTGTGCCGGTTTTGCGGTCCTGGTCCGCCGTTTCTGTGCGACTGCAGCTCCCTGCGTCTTCTTAAGCGCGCTTCTAGGTATCTTTATCCGCTCCTTGGTGAACAGCAGCGTAACCGTCTTCTCCACATCGTAGTTGGGAGGGGTAATCGGAGCGATGATCTCCTTCACCTGCCGGTATATCTCCCTGAACAGCTCGTGACTGTTCTCATACACTTCAGGAAAACTGACGAACGGATCAATCAGGTAGGCGAGCAGCGTGCTTTTAATCGCAGAACCGTCGGCTGGAACAAACGTGAAAGTCGACAGGGAGACCTGCGCATTTGCCCCCTCTCCGGCTGAAGTGCTTTGTACCAGGGCATCCAGTTCTCCGAGGGAACGCATAAACTCCTGCCAGGTATGGCTGCGTCTGCTTCGGCCAACCGCAGAGGCTATCGCGGGGAGCATGTACGGAAACAGCCCGAGCTGAATCAGAAGTCCGATTATCCCGGCTGAATTGCCCCCCTGGAGAATTTTCAGCACCTCCTCGGTCATCCTCGAGTGGGAACAGCGGCTGAGTTCACGGGAGTACCTGCGCACCGCCTGCCGCAGATGCCAGGGAATGGCAAACCCGGTTGAAACAGCGTATTTGACACAGCGGATCATCCGCACCGGATCCTCGATGAAGGTTACCGTAAGCGGTATGATCGATCGCAGTCTCCTCCGTCTTATGTCGTGCATGGCGTTGGTGAAGTCAAGCAGCTGTGATTCAACCGGATCGTAGTAGAAACTGTTTATGGTGAAGTCCCGCCGTACCGCATCCTCCTCAATCGTACCGTAAACGTTGTGCTCTCCGAGCTCTCCCTGATCGGCCGAACGGAAGGTGGAAACTTCGTAAATCTTATCCTGAAAGAAGATATGAGCAAGCTTGAAGCGCCGCCCGATAATTCTCGAGTTCCAGAAGAGTTTTCTGATTTGTTTCGGGCTCGCCGCAGTGGCGATATCGAAATCCTTGGGAACCTTTCCGAGCAGCAGGTCGCGGACAGCCCCTCCTACCAGAAAGGTATCGAATCCGGCGTGCTTGAGCCGCTCAATGATCTTGACCGCATCGCGGTCAATCAGTTCATTGCGGATGCTGTGCTCACCTGCCAGGTAAATGCTCGCCGTGGGAATCCGCCTGCCGCCGGCGTCCAGTTTATATCGCTTCAGCATGAAATAGGAAACCTCTTTACTGCACCGTTATTCAGGAACTGCCTCCGAAGCGGTCTCCCCCGTAACGGCATATGCGCAATTGATTTTTACTTTCACCTCAGATAGTATAAAAAATCGCGTAGTTATTCCAGTAACGGGTGCACACGGACGGCCCATACGCAATGTTTTTCTTCGGGGGGTACAGATGCAGATAGCGCCGCGCATATTGAAAGGCTTCAGAGATGCGCTTCCGCAGCAGGAAATCGTGCGTCGGGATGCGATGAGCAGTCTCGAGCGGACATTTTCCGCCCACGGTCTTGTCCCCATTGACACCCCAGCCCTCGAGTACACAGACGTGCTTCTCGGAAAGGGGGGCGGTGAGACAGACAAGCAGGTCTACAGCTTTGAGGATCACGGAAAACGCGAAGTTTCCCTCCGCTTTGACCTGACCGTGCCCTTTGCCCGCTACATGGCCATGCATGTCAACGAAGTCGGACTTCCCTTCAAGCGCTACCATATGGCAAAGGTCTGGCGGGGAGAGAATACCCAGAAGGGACGGTACCGAGAATTCTACCAGTGCGACTTTGATATTGTCGGCATCGACACCGCTGCTGCCGATTTTGAAATCCTTCTGCTCATCTATGATGCGCTTGACGGACTTGGCCTCAAGGATTTCACCCTTCATATTTCCCATCGCGGCATTTTCAACGACTATCTGAAGATTCTCGGCATAACCGAACACTCTCTGGAGATTCTGCGGAGCGTGGATAAGCTTGGGAAAATCGGTCGGGAGAAGACGTTTGAACAGCTCTGCCAGATCGTGCGATCCAAGGAGGCTGAACAGATTCTCACCTTCATCCTCTCCGGAGGCAGCGACATGCGCAGCTCCCTTGAGAGAATTGCAGCCCTGCTCGGCGAACGCACGGAACATCTTGAACGTCTGCAGCAGATTGCCGACTATCTTGCCGAATCACAGCTGCCTGCGAAAGTACTCTTCAACCCCGCAATTACCCGCGGACTTGACTACTATACCGGAATCGTCTATGAAACGTTTCTCGACCAGATGCCGGATATCGGATCGGTCTGTTCGGGCGGCAGATACAACAACCTCGCCTCGCTTTATACCAAGGAGAACCTGCCGGGAGTAGGCGCATCAATCGGGATCGACCGGCTGCTTGCGGCCCTTGAGGACCCGCGGATGGGCGGCACGGAAGAGAGTCAGATACCGTGGGCTGATGTGCTCATACTCTGTCTTGATGAGACGCTTACCGGCTTCAATACCCGTACGGCCGCCTATCTGCGGAAAGAGGGATTCCGGGTAGAGCAGTACCACGAGAAAAAAAAGATATCCCAGCAGTTCAAGTACGCCCAGAGACGTTCGATTCCCTTCGCCGTAATCGCCGGAGAGGAGGAGCGGGCGGCGGGTACGGTGAATATCAAACACCTGAGCAGCCGTCAGGAGCTGCAGGGAGCCGACCTCGCCGAAGCGGCTGAATTTATCAGGGAGCGATCACAGTGAACCCGCACGAACTCCCGGTTTATCAGCAGCGCAGCAGGATTATTGAAGAACTGAAACGCAACAGCGTTATCGTTGTGGAAAGCCCTACCGGATCAGGCAAGACTACCCAGATTCCGCTCATCCTCCACGAGGCCGGCTACAGCAGCCGGGGTGTCATCGGAGTAACGCAGCCGCGGCGAATAGCCGCCATCTCGGTCAGCGAGTACATCGCCCGCCAGATCGGATCCGCGATACCCGGAACCGCAGGCTATAAAATCCGTTTTTCGGATCTGACCAGCCATGAGACCCGCATCAAGATCATGACCGACGGCATACTCCTGCAGGAACTCAAGGCTGACCGTCTCCTTTCAAAGTATTCGGTAATCATGGTAGATGAGGCTCATGAACGAAGCCTGAACATCGATTTCGTGCTCGGGCTGCTTAAGCAGGTTCTCAGCGCACGGCCTGACTTCAAAGTCATCATCTCTTCAGCCACAATCAACACCGATGTGTTTTCCGCCTATTTTGACGGCTGTCCCGTTATCCACATCGATGCCCGGATCTTTCCGGTCGAAGTCCGCTACCGGCCTCTTGCGGTGAGCGATGACAGCGAGCTGCTGATCAGCACGATTGTGCAGATCGTCGGGAAACGCCTCAAGGAGGATCCCGCAGGTGATATGCTGATATTCCTACCCGGTGAAAAACTGATTACAGACTGCGTCACGCAGCTTGACCGGGAAGACCGCAGCCATCGCCTAGAACTCTATCCCCTGTTCGGGAGACTGCCCAAGGAGGACCAGGAGAAGGTCTTCACCCCCACCTCCCCCGGTAAACGCAAGGTAGTCGTAGCCACCAACATCGCTGAGACAAGCATTACCATAGACAACATCACCACCGTCATCGACTCAGGACTGGCAAAAATCAACTACTACAACCCCAGGACCTACACATCTTCCCTCATTGAGGAGCCGATCTCACGCGCATCATGCAGCCAGAGAAAGGGCCGGGCTGGAAGAACCGCCGCCGGAGTATGCATCAGGCTCTACAGCCGGCAGGATTATTCCGGCAGACCGCTGTTCACCCTGGAGGAGATCAGGAGAACTGACCTATCCGAGGTTGTCCTGAGAATGGCAGAGCTCGGTATTACCGATTTCACCTCTTTTGACTTCATCACCAACCCGGGGGCAGCAGGTCTTGAGAGCGCTGTGGAAACGCTCACCTACCTTGACG
This sequence comes from uncultured Spirochaetales bacterium, assembly GCA_964433385.1. GTDB lineage: Bacteria > Spirochaetota > Spirochaetia > JABMQR01 > JABMQR01 > M55B182. The sequence continues at coordinate 2,850 of CAYSRK010000004.1, read as the reverse complement.
CCATAGGCGCTGACCGCCGGCTCACCTCAACCGGGGAGCTGATGGTCATGTTTCCTCTCCTGCCCCGCTTCTCCCGGATCATCGTTGAAGCCATCATCAAATACCATGAAGTCCTCGAGGAGACAATCATCGCCGCATCATTTCTTTCTGCCCGATCACCGTTCATTCTCCCGCTCGGGGAGGAGATTGAGGCGAGGCACGCCCACCACCGGTTCAGCTCCCCTCACGGCGACTTTCTCTCCTACGTATCCCTCTACCGGGCCTACCATGCCGTTTCCGGTGAGAGTGCGAGAACCGCCTTCTGCCGTACCCGCTATCTGGAGAAGCAGACCATGAATGAGCTGCTGAACATCGTGCAGCAGCTTTCCGAGATTGTTTCGGAGATGGGCATCCCGCTCTCCAGCGGAGGTTCCGTCGAGGATTATCTCTGCTCCGTATCGGCCGGTCTCGTCCAGTTCGTCTGCGTCAAGACGGGAAAAAATACCTACAAATCTTTGACCGCTGACTCGATTCACATCCATCCCGGATCCAGTATGTTCCGTCAGTCACCCTACTTCATCGTAGCCGGAGAAATAGTGAGAACAAGCCGGGTCTTCGCCCGATCAGTCTCTCCGCTGAAAAAAGAGTGGCTTGCCCGGATTCATAAAGACCTGACTTCAGCCCTGCTGCCGAAGAAGGAACCGAGGGGCCAGGCTAAAGGGGAAACCGGCGAACGAGCTCAGCCGAAAAGCGCTGAAACAGTCAGGATCTGCCGCAGTGACTACCCGGTTATTCCCTACAAGGGAAAGAAGAATATGGCAGTCATTCCGCTCGAAGCGCTGGTGCGTGCCCATCAGGAGATTACCGCAGAGCAGTCCCGCCATAAAAGCCTCAGGGTCCAGGTGGTCTTCAATTCATTCACCCTTCACACCGGAGACCGGCTGAAAAGCGTGCTGAAAGCAGTACCCTTCATGAAACCCCAGATGGGCATCTTCGATGCGCCCCCCTCCGGCAGCTTCAGTCCTGAAGAGCCCGCTGATACGCTCTATGACAACCTTGACCTGCTGCTCTGCTTCTGCAAGGTGCGCAAACAGAGCCGTACCCTCGGGTTCATCACCCTTGATAACGATTCAAACGGGAACTTCCGCTTCAAATGTGTAAGAAATTTTCACACCGCAGCCGACACGGCGCTGTTCAGCCTCGAGGTGCTCGCTGACAGCAGCGGACTCGACCGCAGCCCGGAGCGCCTGCAGAAGGTCAATGAAGTCTACCGTGAACTGAACCGGATCTTCGATACCTGAGTTACCGTCCCACAGTCTGACTGACCAGATCTGTCGGCAGCTCACCGACGAACGTATCAGAGAGCGATCTCTGCAGGATGAACTGCACCCTGCCCTCCCTGTTCTTCTTGTCATGGCGCAGCGCCTGAAAAAAGAGCTCCATATCCGGTACCTCAAGATCAATCGGATAACCGTAAGCGCGCAGGAGCTCCTCGACTTCCCGGAAGTAGCCCTCCTCGGTAAATCCTGCGGCGAAACCTGCCTTCAGGGCCTTGTGCATTCCCCAGGCAACAGCCTCGCCGTGGGAGATCGTATCCAGGCCGTATACCGTTTCAAGCGCGTGGCCGAACGTATGACCGAGGTTCAGCAGAAGCCTCGTTCCTTCCGTCTCGTACGGGTCTTCCTCAATATAACGCTTTTTCACCAGCAGAGATTCGTAAATCAGGGAACCGATAACTTCGCGATCACGAACCCGGACAGCCTCGCCCTGCTGCTTCAGGGCAGCATAGAGCGGCCCACCGCTGAGCAGGCCGTGCTTGATCACCTCGGCAAAACCGTTGAGAAACTCCCGGTCCGAAAGGGATGCGGTAAATTCGCTGCAGATGATCACCCGCTCGGCAGGGTGAAACGCCCCGATAAGGTTCTTCAGTCCGTTGAAATCCACCCCGCTCTTGCCGCCCAATGAGGCGTCAACCATCGACAGAAGTGTTGTAGGTATTAGGATTACCGGTACGCCGCGCATAAAGACAGCAGCCGCAAAGGCCGTCATGTCGCAGATTACCCCGCCTCCGACGGCAACAAAGCAGGCATCCCGCCCGAGCCCGCATTCGAGCGCCTTTGCAATGATCTTCTCAACGCTTGGAAGCTGTTTGTTCTGCTCCCCGCTTGGAAGCACCAGACAGTTCTCGGGACTGCAGGGGAACAGACCGCGGGTGTGATCATCGAATACGTACAGCTCCCTCGGCTTATCGCCGCAGGGAACCTCGGCGATTCTGCTGATGAAGGTGACTTCCGTCTGCCGACTGCCTGCTCTGCAAAGTATATCCATGAGCTCTTTATACCTGTTACACCGCATCTGTGCAATCACCTGAGCGCGCAGGCCGCCAGACTTGAACAAATACCCGTAACCGGTCAGAATCTGGGCATGAACGTCTACCTTGACTGGGCCGCATCCGCACCCATACTCCCGGCTGCCGCGGAGGCGCAGCACAAAGCCGCCATTGAATATTATGCCAACGCCGCATCACAGCACCGTGACGGCAGGAGTGCCGATACGTGCATGCGCAATGCGCTCGATACCGCAGCAAAAGTGCTTCAGGTACCCCCTTCTACCCTCATGTTCACCTCCGGAGCAACTGAGAGCAACATGCTGATGATGAGCTCGCCGTTCCTGCGCCGTAAGAAGGGAACCGTCATAATCTCCGGAATTGAGCACCCGTCAGTCTACTCATACGAACCCCTGCTCAGACAGCAGGGGTTTCGTACCGTAATCCTCCGCGCACCGGGAGGAACGGTTGATCTGGACCAGCTTTCTGCGTCACTGACCCATGACACATGTTTTGTCGCAGTTATGCTTGTCAATAACGTTACC
>CAYSRK010000003.1:0-13216 GCA_964433385.1 uncultured Spirochaetales bacterium | reverse complement strand
GTGCCCTTGGCAGCCTGAGATTTCAGCACCCCGAGGTAGTTGAATATTTTCACCGCCTCCCGGATCGAGGAGCGGCCGACCCCGAACATCTCAGCGAGCTCAAGTTCTGTAGGGATTTTGTCTCCGGGTTTATAGGCGCCGGAAGAAATAAGGTTCTTGATCTGGGCCATCACCTGCTCTACGACAGTTTTCTGGCGAATTTTTTGTTCTGACATGGGAGAATTGTATCCCTTTGAAAAAAGGCGTGTCAATGTGAAAAGGATGAAAGTCATAAATTCAGACAAAGTTTTTCCGCCCTCTCAGCCTGTTCAGCCCTGTCGTCTGCGGTATACCCGTGCTATGATGGGTTCCGCCTCCGGCTCAGACCGGGAAGGCGTTCCTGCAGGAGGAGGTTAGCGGTGAATGAAGAACGCATCATCGGGCTTGAGACGAGACTGACCTACATGGAGGAACTGCTTGATCAGCTGAACAGAGACGCCGTTGCCCGGCAGCAGCGCGAACGGGAGCTGGAGCTGAAAATCGAGCAGCTGAACAGCAAAGTTGCCGATCTCCTTGAACTAGCGGGAGAAGAACATGAAGCGGCTCAGAGGCCGCCCCATTACTGACCAGCTTCCGCTCAGCAGCGATTTGCTGGGCGGTCGGTCAGCAGCGACTGCTCCTCGTCAAAGTCCCGGCACATCTTTCTCAGTCCCGCGAGCAGCCAGAGAGCAGTTACCGCAGCTGAGATCGAGTCGGCGATAGGAAATGCATACCAGACTCCGGCAAGACCGAAGAATCCCGGCAGAATGAGGAGCAGGGGGATCAGGAGGATGAACTGCCTGCTGAGCCCCAGCAGGAAAGCAGGAACGGCCTTTCCGATGCTCTGAAAGAAGGTTGCTCCGACTACCTGCAGCCCCAGCAGCGGAATCAGCATCAGAATGGTTCTCAGTGCCGGAACCGCAATGGAGAGGGCAGCCTCGTCAGTGGTGAAGATGGAGAGAATGTAGCGGGGAAACCCCATGATCAGGGCAAAGCCGAGCAGCGAGAAGAGCGTGGCTACAATAATCGCCTTCCAGACGACCTCCTTCACCCGGTCCATCCTGCGGGCCCCATAGTTATAGCCGGCAATCGGCTGGAATCCCTGCACAATACCGAATATCGGCATGAAGAGAAACATCATGAGGCGGGTTATCATACCGTAAGCGGCAATCGCCATATCTCCGCCGTGGATTCTGAGCATGTTGTTGACTGTCAGAGCCATGATGCTCGTACCCGACTGGCGGACAAAAACAGAAAACCCTAAAGCCGCAGTCTCGGCAAGGTCCCTGAAGTTGATTATAAAAGAGCGGAGACGGAGAGGGAGCATGCTCTGTCTCCGGACGAAAAACCGGACAGCGACGAAAGCGGAGGCCGCCTGACTGATCACCGTGGCCGTCGCCGCCCCCCGGACACCCATCCCCAGGGCGAAGATGAAGATCGGGTCGAGCACCAGGTTAAGACCTGCACCGATGATCATGATGAACATCGCCGTTTTTGCCTTGCCTTCTGCCCTGATGATATTGTTTGAGACCATCGCCACCGTGATGAATACTGCCCCGATGAGAATCACCGAGAAGTACTCGTGAGCATAGGGGAGAATCTGTTCGGTTGCCCCGAAGATCGAGAGAATCGGGTTAATCAGCAGCAGTCCGAGGAACGTGATGACAACGGCGAAGAGCACCGAGGCGGTCAGGGCCGTTCCGGCGGCGCTGGCTGCCTCACTGTCGCGGTTTTCTCCCAGCCGGCGCGATATGATGGAGGCTGAACCGACGCCGAACATCTGGGCGAAGGCCCCGATGAGCATCTGGATGGGAAAAGCAATGCTCAGGGCGGCGATGGCAAGCGGACCGACCCCCTGTCCGACGAAGATGGTATCGACAAAGTTGTAGAGGGCATTGACGAGCATGCCGATTACAGCGGGTACCGACAGCCGTCTCAGAAGAGCCCAGATGGGTTCCTCGCCGAGGAATGTTTTCGCGTCCAGTTTTGCGCTCTGGGCACCTGCGGTTTTCGGGAGAGGAGTCTGTACGGGATCTGCCATGCGAAGAACACTCCTTAGCTGCATGAGCCTGTGTCGCAGGGCGGTACATGCACAAGTCTCCATAAAATGGAGAAAAACCGGACGATTGTCAATGGGCGGCTCAGAGAACCAGAGTTTCACCGCTTCTCAGCAGCTCGGTATAGGCAACGGCAACTGCCGAGGCGGTGCGCACGTTATGGTAGACAAGCTGCTTGTTGGCTGCCAGACTTCTGTTTCCCGTCTTTTCGTGCAGCCTTGCAAGAATAAACGGAGTGACGTGCTTTCCCCGTATCCCCTGCAGCTGCGCCTCGGAAACAGCCTCGTCAATGACCTCCTGGATGAACTGCTCATCCATCTCATGCGCTTCGGGAATAGGATTGGCGATCACAAGTCCGCCGCGCAGTCCGAGCTCCCATTTGGTTTTCATAGCAAGGGCGGCATCCTGCGGGGTATCAATGCGGAAGTCAACCGCAAAGCCGCTTTTTCGCGTGTAGAAAGCGGGAAATTCATCGGTCCTGTACCCGATAACCGGCACACCGTGCGTCTCGAGGTATTCGAGGGTCAGTCCGATGTCCAGAATTGACTTTACTCCCGCTCCCACCACGGCAACGTTCGTTTCAGCAAGCTCCTGCAGGTCGGCTGAGACATCGAACGTCTGCGGTGCTCCCCGGTGGACGCCGCCGATGCCGCCGGTGGCAAAAATCGGGATACCGGCCAGGGCTGCGCAGAACATGGTAGTCGCCACGGTTGTGGCGCCGTCGAGTTTCCGGGAAATAAGCAGCGCCATATCTCGGCGGCTCGCCTTGGGAATCGAGGAATTCCGCCCGAGGTAGTCGATTTCATCCAGGTTCAGCCCGATCCTGATCCTGCCTCCGATAACGGCGATGGTCGCCGGCACCGCTCCGCATTCCCGGGCGGTCCTCTCGGAGGTCAGCGCGCTTTCCACATTCTCCGGGTAGGGCATGCCGTGGGAGATGATCGTGGATTCGAGGGCGAGCACCGGCACTCGTTCATGGAGGGCGTCAGCCGCCTCTTCGCTGAATGTGATGTAGGGATTCTTCATACCATAATCTCCTGTTCTGAGCTGTTTTCCGCCCTGCCGGCGGCGTATGCTGTCACGGATGCCAGGGAGAGGGTCGGATTTACTGTTTCCTCGCTCAGAAGGGTCAGGGCAGCGGCGGCGGAGGCGAACCGGGCTGTATCTTCCAGAGTATATCCGTGGAGAAGTGAGTAGACGATGCCCGCCATGCATGCATCCCCGGCTCCGGTGGCGTTGACCGTTCTGGCGGGTACAGGCGTGTAGAACCCCTCTTCCTCCGGGGTGCGCCAGTAGATGCCTCTTTTGCCCAGCGTAATGAAGACTCTGCGGGTTCCCCGGGCGAGAAAATACCCGCCTAGCCGGGAGAGACTGCGCAGGGAATCCCCTTCACCGGTCATTGCTGCCATGTGCTGAGCTTCCAGGAGGTTCATCTTCAGCGTATGGATGCTGCCGACCAGTTCCCTCAGGGCAGTTCCTTTTGTTACGGAAACCGGATCGACGCAGACCGGAATCTGCGGATAGGTCTCCAGCAGGTAGGCAACGGAATCAAGGGGGATGTTTGCATCGGCGATAATGACCGCTGCCTGAGAGAACAGCTCATCCTTTGTGCGGAGAAAGGAGGGGGTAATGTGCTCAGCAGTGCGCATGTCGGAAACGGCAAGCGCCATATCGCCTTCATGGTCCATGATGGCTGCGTAGGTCGCAGATCGGGAATCCGGTACGGTGAGCATATGCCGGGTGCCGATGCCGCAGGAACGGCAGCTCTCAAGAATGTACTTTCCGTTAAGGTCATCCCCCACAGCAGCCGTAAGCTCGACTGCTGTGCCGAGGCGGGCGAGATTCTCTGCGATATTTCGGCCTACCCCTCCGGGGGAGAGCTTCACATAACCGGGATTCGAATCCCGCCCGATAAGCGGACCGGCGGTGAAACCGAGAACATCCACGCTGGCTGCCCCGACTGCCGCGACTGCAGCTGTATCCATACCCCTCCCCGGCAGCACACGCCGGACCGTATATTGGGGTCCGGTCCTGCTGTCTGCCCGGATTCTACCGCAGAGAAGCTGATGGATCAATCCTCAGCCCCGGATTCAGCTCTGTGCTGCCGAGCGGTTTATGGCAAAAAAAAACTCGATTTTTCCCCTGCTTTGTACTATGATGGTCCCTGGAACTAACACAGTGCACTGTGAATCTGCAGTGACGCACAAGGGGGAGCTCTTATGAAAAGAATTCTGATGCTGGCAGGGATACTCTTTATACCGCTGCTTTCAGCAGCGGCAATAACCGGGGTACTGGTCGAGGCCGATGCCCTCCACGATGCAGAGGATTACGAAGCCGGCTTCAGCCTGCTCGAGAATGCGCTCCCTTCTGCTGATACCGATGGGCAGAAGGCGGAGATCTACTGGAGACTGGCGAAGTTCCAGCTGGCCATTGCCGATGACCTGGAAGATGAGGGGGCCGATGCTGAGACGCTCCTTTCGCTGTATGATCGGGGCAGTGCTTTCGCGGAGGAAGCAATTGCACTTGAACCTTCAGCCGATGCCTACTACTGGCGCTCTTCGAATGTAGGCCGCTGGGGGGAGACCAAGGGGGTGCTCAATTCGCTCTTCAAGGCCGGTCCGATGAAGGACGACCTGCTTAAGGTGATTGAGTACGACCCGGACTACGCCGATGCATGGTACGTGCTGGGAAGGCTGCACCTGCTCCTGCCGGGCTGGCCGCTCTCTTTCGGCAACATTCCATTCGCCGTCTCCTTTGCCCGCCGTGCGGTTGAGCTGTACGACGGGGAGGACCTGAAGATATCCTACTACAAGAGCCTTGCGGAGACTCTCTGGAAGAGAGAATGGGACGCGAGAAAACGGAACCGGGAGATCGACAGGAATGAATCGAAGTACAAGGGAGCCGGCAGTGAATTTGACCGCCAGTCCTATTTCGAGTCCTATCTGGGAACCGGATTTTCTCCTGTCTATACTTCCGACACCCTGTCAGGGATGGGCGATCGGGAGGAGGCCCGCATCATTACCGAATGGCTTGAGGACGAGTATGCGAAGATACCTGCCCCGGACCGCGGCGACAGGAGGAATATCGAGGAGGTTCGGGAGATGACTGCCCAGTGGTAGTCTTTCAGTCGATTAATTTTGACAAGTGAGGAAACAGTTATTACAATAAGACGACCCTGAAGAAGAGGTCTGCCGGGGCATGGTGCTGCAGCACTCTGTCACAGGTACTGATGGACAGCCGCCAGCGCGGCAGGGATGTCCGAAAAAAAAGGAGCGTTTATGAAAAAACTACTGGGAATCGTGTTGTGTCTGCTGCTGGTGTCCTCACTTGCTTTTGCCGGCGGGGACGGGGAGCAGGCTGCTGCTGCTGATGATGATGTGCTGCGGGTGGTGCTTCTGCTCAACGGGACCTTGGGGGACAAGTCATTCTTTGACTCCGCCCATAACGGCCTGAAAATGCTTGAAGCCGAGCTCGGCGACAAGATTGAGACCCGGACAATCGAGATGAGCTACGACGAGACGAAGTGGGAACCGACCCTGCTCGACGTATCCGAAGAGGATTATGACATTGTCATCCTCGGGACCTGGCAGATGACCGAGATGCTGCAGGATGCCGCCGATATGTATCCTGACAACCGCTACATCATTTTCGACACCCGTGTCGACTATTCGGGCGGCGGTTACGAGAATGTGTACTCGATAGAGTACAAGCAGAATGAGGTGTCGTTTGTAGCCGGGGCGCTGGCAGCAAAGGTGACGACCTCCGACATGCCGCTTGCGAATCCCGATAAGATGGTCGGTTTTCTCGGCGGGATGGATATTCCGGTTATCAACGACTTTCTTGTAGGTTACATAGAGGGCGTACAGTACGTCGATCCTGAAATCAAGGTGGGGATTTCGTACATCGGATCCTTCAGCGACTCCGCCAAGGGCAAGGAGATGGCCCTTGCCCAGTACCGTCAGGGTGCCGATATCGGGTTCAACGTAGCCGGCCAGGCTGGTCTCGGGCAGCTTGATGCCGCCAAGGACGTACAGCGCTACGCAATCGGCGTCGATTCCGATCAGGCGCTGCTGTTTGTCGACAGCGATCCCGAGAAGGCGGAACTGATCACCACTTCGGCTCTCAAACGGGTCGACAACTCCATTTACCGGGCAGTGATGATGCACCTCGACGGCAACGCTCCCTACGGTCAGGCTGAAGTACTTGGTTTCGCCGAAGAGTGTGTCGGCCTTGCCGACAACGAAGTCTTCCGGAAGGTAGTTCCCCAGGAGATTCGGGATTTTGCTATTGATGTGGAGAAGAAGATCATGAACGGCGAGATTACCGTTTCGTCAGCCTTCGGTCTATCCACCGATGAGATGAACGCACTGCGGAATGCCGTTAAATAACTGACACTGAGAAATTTACAAGCGGAAGTTTCCGACAGCATACCGAACCTTGAAGGAATCCCCCTGTTCTTGCGGGGAACCTTCAAGGTTCTTGTTCATCAGGGTGCTGCGCCTTGTACTGATGCAGGAGAGAGACTATGGACAATGAAGCTCTGCTGACGATGGAGGGGATCACCAAAGTCTATCCGAACGGCATAGTAGCCAACAACGAGGTAGATTTCTCCATCCGCAAGGGTGAGATACACGCTCTTGCAGGTGAAAACGGTGCAGGAAAATCGACCCTGATGCGGATTCTCTTCGGGCTCGAGTCATCTCAGGGGGGAAGTATCCGGCTGAACGGAAAGGAGATAACGATCTCCTCACCCCACGCAGCAATTGCCCACGGCATCGGAATGGTTCATCAGCACTTCATGCTGGTGCCTTCGCTTACCGTCGCAGAGAACATGATTCTCGGGATCGAGCCGAAGAAGGGGCTCAGAATCGATCTTCAGAAGGCCGTTGCTGATACCCGGACCCTGTCAAAGAAGTACAACCTCACCGTGGACCCGATGCGCAAGGTGCAGTTTCTCACCGTTGGAACCAAACAGAAGGTTGAAATTCTCAAGGCGCTCTACCGGGGGGCGGAGATTCTCATCCTCGATGAACCGACGGCAGTTCTGACGCCGCAGGAGACAAAGGAACTCTTTGCCGAGCTCAGGCTGCTGCGGGATATGGGAAGTACTATTATCTTCATTTCTCACAAACTGCAGGAGGTGAAGGCGCTCTGCAACCGTATCACGATCATGCGTAACGGCCGCAGTCAGGGAACTTTCAACATTGCCGATGTTACCCCCGCTGACATTTCGAGGCTGATGGTGGGGCGGGATGTCATCCTGAAAGTCGAAAAAGGGCCGGCCTCGCCCAGGAAGACGGTGCTCTCGGTACAGAGGCTGTGCATGGCGAACGACATCGGGCAGCAGGCTGTCAGGGATGTCACCTTTACCGTCCGCCAGGGAGAGATCCTCGGAGTTGCGGGAGTTGAAGGGAACGGCCAGGGTGAGCTGGTTGAGGGGATAACCGGCCTCAGGCCGATTGCCCAGGGCGAGGTCTTCATCAGCGGCGAGCCTGCGGCTGCAAAGTCGATAAAAGATATAAGGAACATGGGAACGTGCCACATACCGGAGGACAGAATGACCTACGGGGTGGCGAAGGATATGACGATCGAGCAGAACGTGCTTGCCGACAAGCACGACAGCAGGGAGTATACGGGTCCGGTCCTGACCCGGACGAAGGCCGTCCGGGCTCTGTCGCGGCGGCTCGTAGATGAGTACCATATAAAGTGCAGTTCACCCCTGCAGGAGGTCGGAATGCTCTCCGGCGGCAACATCCAGAAGGTTGTTGTGGCCAGGGAGTTCTCATCCGATCCGAAGCTCGTGATAGCCGATCAGCCGACCCGCGGCATTGATGTGGGAGCTACGGAATTTATCCGCAGCCGGCTCGTGCAGCTGCGGGACCAGGGTACGGCGGTTCTTCTGGTCTCTGCCGACCTTAACGAGGTCCTGGAGCTTTCCGACAGTCTGGTAGTGATGTACGAGGGGGAGATTACCGCCTATTTCCCCGAGGCTTCGAAGGTGAGTGAAGAGGAGCTGGGGCTCTACATGCTGGGATTGAAGCGGCAGCAGCCCGAAGAAATCAAGGGGGCGTCCCATGAAGAATAAGAAGCTTGCCTTTGAAACCATGCGGACGGTTCTGGCTGTCGCAATCGCCCTCCTGATAGCCCTGATCACCATCCTGCTGGTCAGCGATGCTCCTGCAGAAGCCCTCAGGGCGTTCCTGCTCGGTCCGCTGGGGAGCCTGCGCCATTTCGGCAATGTGCTGGAGATGATGATCCCTCTGGTCTTTACCGGGCTTGCGATCAGCATCATGTTCACCGCCGCTCAGTTCAATCTGGGAGCGGAGGGGGCTTTCTTCATGGGAGCGGTTGCCGCTTCTTTTACTGCAGTCAGGCTTACCCTCCCGGTCTTTCTCCACCCAGCCGCAGCGATACTGGCTGGAGGACTTACGGGAGCAGTATTCTGCGGTATTCCCGCCCTGCTGAAGGTGAAGTGGGGTGCTAGCGAACTTGTCTCCTCGCTGATGTTCAACTACATCGCCTTTTTCTTCGGCCTCTACCTGATCAATTATTTCCTGCGGGATGTGAATGCAGGGGCTATGGTTTCGTATCGGCTGCTTGAGACCGCCAAGCTGCCGTACATACTGAACAAAACCCGCGTGCATGTCGGTTTCATCATTGCTGCGGCAGCCGTGTTTGTCATGTATATCTATACCTACCGGACCCGATGGGGCTATAGGACGCGCCTGACAGGTCTCAATGCGAAGTTTGCCGAGTACGCCGGCATCAGGACAGCGGCAGTGGTCATCAGCTCTCAGGTTATCGGCGGCTTTATTGCCGGGGCCGGGGGTTCGATCGAGCTGCTCGGGCTCTACCGGCGGTTCAGCTGGCAGCAGCTGCCCGGGTACGGATGGTCAGGGGTGATTGTGGCCATATTGGCCCGTCGCAATCCGGCATACGTTCCGCTTGCGGCATTTTTTCTCGCCTATCTGCGGATCGGTGCGGACCTGATGTCACGGCAGTCGGATGTGCAGAATGAGATAGTTTCCCTGATTCAGGGGGTGATGATCGTTCTGATAGCAGCTGCCGGATTTCTGGAGAAGGCGCAGTACCGTATGGTGGTTCATGACGCGACCCGTGAGATGACAGAAAGCGTTCAGCCGGTACAGGAGGTCTGAAGATGGGTGAATTTCTGAAAATCATATTTACCACTGACTTCGGCTACTCTGTCCTTCGGGTGACAACGCCGATCCTCTTTGCCGCACTTGCAGCCCTGATTACCGATCGGGCCGGTGTTATCAACATAGCGCTTGAGGGGATTATGCTGATAGCCGCCCTCACCGGGGTGCTGTTCAGCGCCTGGTTCAGCAGCGCCTGGCTCGGGCTGCTGATGGCCCTCATCTTCGGGCTGTTTTCGGGCATGCTCATCGGTTATTTCCACCTTGAACTGAAGACCAACGTCATCCTCGCGGCGGTTGCCCTGAACCTGATGGCAAGCGGGGGAACAATCTTCGTCCTCTACCTTATTGCCGGGGACAAGGGGATCTCCTCCTCAATCGCCAGCCTGACCATGCCGAAAATTACGCTGCCGCTGATCAACAGGATCCCGGTTGTCGGGCCGATTATTTCGGGGCACAACGTGCTCACCTACTTTGCCCTGATATCGGTCTATCTCATGCACTTCTTTATCAACAAGACCCCGCTGGGAATGCGCATCAGAGCTGTGGGGGAGAATCCCGAGGCCGCAGATTCAGTCGGAATCAGCGTGAAGCGGACCCAGTTCATCGCTCTCTCCATAAGCGGCGTTATCGCGGCTTTCGGAGGAGCATATATGTCGATGGGCTACGTTTCCTGGTTCAGCCGGGATATGACGGCAGGCCGCGGGTTCATCGCCCTCGCAGCAGAGGCCATGGGAGGGGCGACTCCGGTTGGATCCTTCCTCACCTCGCTGCTGTTTGGTTTCTTCGATGCCCTTTCTAACTCGCTGCAGCTGCTGAGGGTACCGGCTGAGTTCGTCCAGATGCTCCCGTACATCGCTACCGTTGTCGGCCTGGTCATCTATACTGCGGTCAAGCGAGAGCAGCTGCGCAGAATGATGCTGAAAGTCGGCAGATCCATGGAGCAGTAAGCATGAACCCGAGACCTGTTATTCTTGACTGCGACCCCGGACACGATGATGCGATTGCGATGATGCTCGCCTTCGCAAGTCCTGAACTTGATGTGCTCGGGGTAACGACAACCGCCGGTAATCAGACGGTGGAGAAAACGACCCGCAACGCCCTTAAGATGCTCACTTTTCTCGGCAAGAATGTTCCTGCGGCTCCCGGGCGGCCGAAACCCCTGTTCCGGGACCTGGTGGTAGCTCCGGAAGTGCATGGGGAGAGCGGGCTTGACGGTCCGAAGCTGCCTGAACCGGCATTCCAGGCGCAGCGGTGTTCCGGCTCGGAGCTTATCGCACAGCTCGTGCGCTCGGAAGACCGGCCGGTCACTCTGGTGCCTACCGGTGCCCTGACGAATGTTGCGCTCTTTCTCAGCGCGTATCCCGAGCTGAAGGGGAAGATTGAGCGGATTTCGCTGATGGGAGGAGGCGTAGGCGGCGGCAACTGGACCCCGGCAGCAGAGTTCAATATCCTCGTAGACCCGGAAGCAGCCGACATCGTGTTCCGCTCAGGAATACCGATCTTCATGGCCGGGCTGGACGTCACGCACCAGGCGATAGTGACCCGGGAGGATGCCGAGCAGTTTCGGGCACTGGGCAATAAGGCCGGCACGCTGACGGCTGAACTGCTCGACTACTTCGTCACCTTTCATGAACAGAACTTTCCCCAGTTCGGCGGCAGTCCCCTGCACGATGTATGCGCTGTCGCCGTCCTGATCCGACCCGACCTCTTTACCCGGGAGCCGATGCAGATAACTGTTGACACCGACGGGGAGCTTACCCTCGGTGCTACCGTTGCCGAACTGCGCAGCTGGGTTCCCCGTACGCCGAATGCCGAGGTGCTGACGGGCATACAGCGGGAGGCTTTTGTTCATTTTCTTATCGGGCGTATCGGCGCCCTGCAGTAACAGCCGGAACACCGGCGAAAGAGGAGCAGTATGGCTTTCGCATATACTCGACCGATCATCATAGACTGCGATACCGGGATAGACGACGCAGTCGCCATTCTGACGGCGCTGAAGTTTCCGCACTGGCAGATCATCGGCATTACCGCTGTTGCCGGAAATGTGCCCCTGGAACTGACTGCGCCGAACTCCGTCAGGGTCTGTACCCTTGCCGGAAAGCGGATTCCGGTCTACCCTGGTGCGGATAAACCCCTCTACCGACAGCTGAAAACCGGTGAAGCGGTTCACGGCGCAAACGGTCTCGGAGGAGCTGTCCTGGATCTCGGCTACGCGGCAGAAGAGGAATCTGCATCCTCTTACCTGAAAAGAAGCGCTCGGGAATTGGGCGGAATGCTCGAGCTCATCACCCTCGGGCCGCTCACAAATATCGCATATGCGGTACTGACCGATCCTGATTTTGCCCCTTCCGTTCGGCATCTGACCATGATGGGCGGGGCTTTACGCGGCGGGAATGCCGGGATGGCCGCTGAATTCAACATCTACGCCGACCCTGAGGCTGCGAGGATTGTCCTTCAGTCAGGCATACCCATCACCATGGTAGGGCTTGATGTGACCAACCGGGCGCTGCTGCCCGGGGATGTGGTTGACCGCTGGCGGGATGAGAGCGTACCGGCAGTTCGGGCTGCCGGTGATATCCTCTACGGGTACAGACGCTATCTCGACGGGATACTCGAAGACAAGACAGCGCTTCATGATCCGCTCGCGGTTGCTGCTGCGGCCGATCCGTCCCTGATCACGACCCGTGATCTGTACGTCGATGTTGAGACGAAGAGCAGCGTCTGCCTCGGGAGAACCGTTGCCGATGAGTTTGGAGTAACTTCCAAAGCTCCGAACGTTTCTGTCGCCCTTGACGTCGATGTGGAACGATTTCTCAACTTCTTCATCGGCTCCATTGAATCCTACGGCAGTCCATGATCATGGCATGCACGCAGACAGGAAAGAGACTATGAGCAGAGATTTCCTGATTGATCACGTTCATATCATCGATGCGGAGGGGGTGCTCCATGAGGATATGAGAGTCCGGCTTTCGGAAGGTCTGATCGCCGGGGTTGAATCTGCGAACGCTCCCCCTGATTTCCCTACCGCTGAGACGGTGGACGGTCGCGGCTGTTATCTGACGCCCGGGCTGGTGAACATGCATACCCACACCCCGATGAATATCTTCAGGGGAATATCGGAGGATGTTGACGCCGATACCTGGTTCAATCGTGATATCTGGCCGTATGAGAGCCTGATCGAAGACGCGGATGTCAGGGCGGGAACGCTGCTTGCAGCAGCCGAGATGATCGACTGCGGGGTGACCGCCTGCGCTGATCATTACTTCTCGGCAGAAGTGATCTGCCAGGCCGCCCTTGAGATTGGAATCAGGCTCGACATCGCTCCGACGCTTTTCGGGCCGGCGGGAGACTTCTCCGGGCAGCTGGAAAGAACCGGGGAGCTGTTCCGTTCCTGGAACGGAAGAGAGGGGAGAATTGCGGTGCGGTTCGGTCCCCACTCGCCCTACCTCTGCTCGCCGCAGGAGCTGCGGATGACCGCAGAGGCCGCCGGGCGGTTGGGAACAGGAGCCCATATTCACCTGACCGATGCAGAAAAACAGGTGGGGGAGAGTATCAGGAAGTACGGCAGAACCCCCTTCGCGGTGGTTCATGAGGCCGGACTCTTTGATGTCCCCTTAATAATAGGGCACGGGATCTTTATCCGGGAGGAGGAGCGGCAGCTCGTCAGCCGTGACAGCGTTATGGTACTCTGTCCCAAGACCTACATGAAACTGGGGATGGGAATGGGGAATGTTCTGCAGCAGCCGGAGCAGCTGCCGCTGACTGTCGGCACCGACGGGGCTGCGAGTTCAAATACCCTCAGCCCCCTGGAGCAGGCCCGCCTGCTGGCCCTCATCGGCAAAGGTGCCGCGCGCGACGGAGCAGCCTGGAAGGCCTCCGATATATGGAAGATGCTGATGCGCCGCCCTCAGGCCCTTCCTTTCCGAACAGGCAGGGTGAAGGCAGCCGCTCCGGCCGCTCTCGCCCTTTTGCACCTCCACT
>CAYSRK010000002.1:0-3761 GCA_964433385.1 uncultured Spirochaetales bacterium | reverse complement strand
GCCGCCCGCCAGCAGCTCGTCTCCTACAAGCGCCTCCCCCTCCTTGTCTACCAGATACAGACCAAATGGCGCGACGATCCCCGTCCCCGCGCAGGGCTGATCCGTGTACGGGAATTTACCATGAAGGACAGCTACTCCTTCGACCGCAGCTGGGAGGGGCTTGAACAGCAGTACCAGGCCCATTACGAGGCTTATTTCCGTATATATCGCCGCTGCGGGCTTCCGGTAATAGCCGTGGGTTCCGATTCAGGCATGATGGGAGGCAAGATAGCCCACGAGTTTATGTACCTCTCCTCCATAGGCGAGGATTCAATCATCTCCTGCCCGAGCTGCGGGTACACCGCCAACCGGCAGGTTGCAGAGTTCTCCAAGGAGCTTTTTCCCGAAGAGACCCTGTTCCCGACCGAAGAGGTTGAGACCCCGGGTGCGCAGACCATTGCCGCACTTGCCGATTTCCTCTCCATCCCCAGCCGCAGGACCGCAAAAGCCCTCTTCAGTGTCGGTACGTACACAGAGGCTGACGGCAGCGAGCGCGAGCAGCTGATCGCCGCCGTCATCCGGGGAGACCTGGAGGTGGAGGACGCCAAGCTCCAGAACGCAGCCGGGGCGGTCAGGATCAGACCTGCCAGAGAGGAGGAGATCAGGGCAGCCGGGATGGAGCCCGGATACGGTTCTCCCATCGGAGCTGCTGAAGATGTACTGGTCATTGTCGACGACAGCGCTGCCGGCTCATCAAACCTCACCGCCGGAGCAAACCGTCCGGGGTACCACCTGATGAACACGAACTTTGGCCGTGATTATACCGGCACGATAGCCGATATAGCGAGCGCTGACGGCGGGTACGCCTGTCCCCGCTGCAAAGCACCCCTGCAGAAAAGCCGCGGGGTCGAGGTGGGCAATATCTTCCAGCTTGGCACCCGCTACTCAGAGACGATGGGCTGCTGGTTCCAGGATGAAGACGGAAAACGCAAACCGGTGGTCATGGGTTCCTACGGAATCGGCGTGGGCCGGCTTCTGGCCTGTCTCGCTGAAGAATACTGCAGCGAAACCGGCCTGCTGATGCCGATATCCGTCGCCCCCTATCAGATTCACCTTATCAGCCTGGTGAAGGACAGCGATGTTCCCGAACAGCTCTACCGCAGCCTGGTTTCCGCCGGAATCGAGGTGCTCTTCGATGACCGCAGGGAGTCTCCCGGGGTCAAATTCAACGACGCAGACCTGATCGGCATCCCGATCCGGGCAGTCCTCGGCAGCAGAACCCTGAAGGAAGGGGCGGTTGAACTGAAGCTGCTCCCTATGAAGACACCCGACGGTGAACCGGCCGAAGCGAAGACCGAACTTGCTCCCATTGAGCACTTCATCGAGGCAGTCAGGCGGATGATTTTCACCTCAGAAGCGCAGTTGAAGCCGAAAGACTGAGGGGCTCCGCCGTCTGCGTATTTGACCGATGCCGGTGCTGTACAAACATTTCAATTTGGATTAGTATAGGGCCGGGTTATGGGATCAAAGTACTTCTTACAGTACCTTTGAGCCTGGGGTAGGCATCGTTTGGGGTGATGATGCCGAAGTTCTCCCGGAGTTTCCAGCAGCACAGCTAAAAATTCTCACGAAAGGATCAGAGCGTATGATTGGTTTAGTCATTGTAGCCGCCCTGGCGGCCCTGGCCTTCGCGGTCATCAACTTTTACGGCATGAAGCGCCGTGAAAGCGGAACGGAGCTGATGCAGGAGATTGCGGAAGCTATTCGGGAAGGTGCCGACGCCTTCATCTCACACGAGTACAAGATCATTGCCAAGGTAGTTGCGGTCATTGCAGTAGTCCTGATTGCTGTCACCTCCTGGTACGCGGCGGCATCCTTCGTCCTCGGGGCAGCGATGAGCGCCAGCGCCGGCTGGATAGGGATGAAGATCGCCACCATCTCAAACGTCCGGGGTTCAAACGAGGCACGGGTAACCAAGGATATCGGAAAGACCCTCAAGGTCGCCTTTCAGGGCGGAAGCGTGATGGGTCTGTCCGTCGGCGGTTTTGCCCTCCTCGGCCTGTTCATCATCTACGTCGTCTTCGGTCAGCTTCTCGGGCAGCTGAAACCGGAAAATCTGGAGTTTCATAAAAACTGGCTGGGAATCAGCGACATCCCCTTCACCATGACGGTCTCCAGCTATGCCCTCGGCTGTTCGATCATCGCCATGTTCAACCGTGTCGGCGGAGGCATCTATACCAAGGCAGCTGACATGGGAGCCGACCTGGTCGGGAAAACCGAAGCCGGCATACCCGAGGATGATCCGAGAAACCCTGCGACGATAGCTGACAACGTCGGCGACAACGTCGGGGATGTGGCGGGGCTTGGTTCGGACCTCCTGGAAAGCTATGTCGGTTCGCTGATATCAGCGATAGTGCTGGCGGCCTACACCTACTTTTCCGCGCGGGGAACCGGCCACACCATCTCGGATACGCTGATCAGCAAGCTGGTAAGCTTTCCCCTCATATTCGCCGCTCTCGGTCTCTTCTCCTCCATGCTGGGCATCCTCTATCTTCTCGTGAAGAAGGTTTCGACCAATCCCCATAAGGAGCTGAACCGGGCAACAACGACGGGAGCCGGCATCACCCTGATATCGACCGGTATCCTCACCTGGTTCTACTTTGCCGGCGAGCAGCTTGAGGCAATCCAGTTTAACATCGGCGTGCTCTCCCCCTGGGTATGTGCCGTCTTCGGCATCGTTGGCGGCATCGTCATCGGCCAGCTTGCCGAACGTTTCACCAGCTACGACTACAAGCCGACCCAGAGCATATCGGCGGCCTCGGGCGAAGGTCCGGCGCTTACGATCACCCAGGGGATGGCTGTCGGCATGATATCAGTCATGGCTCCGGTCATCATGCTCGCAGTCACCATTATTGCAGCGAATGCAGCCGCAGGACTCTACGGCGTTGCCATGGCTGCGATCGGCATGCTCTCCTTCGTCTCTGTCACCGTTTCCGTAGACACGTATGGGCCAATTGCCGACAATGCCGGCGGCATCAGTGAGATGAGCCGCCTTGAACCCGGCGTACGCGGAATAACCGATGAGCTTGACGCGGTGGGCAATACTACCGCCGCGATCGGAAAGGGGTTCGCCATCGGTTCAGCTGCCCTCGCAGCCCTGTCGCTCTTCGCTTCCTACCTCTACGCCCAGGCCGGGGAGGAGGCAGCAGGCGGTATCGACCTGGTCCTGAATATGGTCAGCACCATGACGCTGGCCGGAGCCCTCGTCGGGGCTGCCCTTCCCTACCTCTTTTCGGGCATTCTCATCAACGCGGTAGCCAATGCGGCGAGAAAAATGGTCCAGGAGGTCCGCAGACAGTTCAAGGCCGATCCGGAGATCATTACGGGAAAGAGCAAACCCGACTATAAAACCTGCATAGAGATCTCCTCAGCCGGTGCCCTCTCTGAGATGAAGATACCGGCTCTCATATCTGTCGCTATGCCGCTGGCCACCGGTTTTATCTTCGGGGCTGAATTTGTCGGCGGCCTGCTTATCGGTACGACGCTCTCCTCGGTCATGCTCGCCCTCTACACGGCTAACGCCGGAGGCGCATGGGATAACGGCAAAAAGTATATTGAACAGGGCCATTACGGCGGAAAGGGTTCTGATGCCCACAAAGCTGCCGTTGTCGGAGACACCGTGGGTGACCCGCTTAAGGACACTGTCGGCCCCTCACTCGATATCCTGATAAAGATCATGGCGATCATATCGCTGATATCGGTATCGATTTTCTCAAAATTCA
>CAYSRK010000001.1:0-6867 GCA_964433385.1 uncultured Spirochaetales bacterium | reverse complement strand
GTCGAGATCGAAGAGGTCGACGACGGCGAGTGGGAAGTTGTCATCGAGAAGATGCACTAAGACTGACCGGCAGGTACCGCCGGGGGGTGCCGCAGCTTTGTACGGGCTGCGGCGGAACCCCACCGGCGCACACCTCCGCACTATGAACAGCGGGAGGTATCCAGATGGATATCAAGAAAAATAAATTCTACAAAGCCTGGTTTAAAGATGCCTGGCCGTACGTGACCGGCGCTATACTGCTGTCGGTCTTCCAAATAGTCACATTCGCCTCCACAGGTAATCCGTGGGGAGTCTCCGGGGTGCTGGCCCGTTGGGGAGCATGGATCTACGAACTCTTCGGCGGCAGCGTCGATAAGTGGTACTACTTCTCCAGCGAAGGCGCTCAGGCCGCTCTGGATTTGGGTTTTTTCAAGGACCCCGAATCCATGAGGAACCTGGGTATTATCGTTGGAGCGTTTTTTGCTGTACTTATGGCGTCGCAGTTCAAGATCAAGAAGATCAAGAGCGTCAAGCAGGTGGTAGCCGCCACGCTCGGCGGTCTGCTGATGGGCTACGGAGCCCGTATCGGATTCGGGTGTAACATTGGTGCGCTCTACAGCGGTATAGCTTCCCTCTCCCTCTCGGGATGGGTCTACGCTGTGTTCCTGTTTGCCGGGGCGTACGTGGGCAGCAAGCTGCTGGTGAAATTTTTTATGTAGATTATTCGCAAGCTCCGCGGCCTGAGCCGCTGAGCCGACCGAAATACGGACAACGAAATATCCGGTACCCGGGGGCGATGACAGGATACAGCCTGAGTCTGTGCAGCCTGGCTTTTTCCGTTCCGACCTGGATACTGCGTAAGGAGATACTGACATGGCAAGAGAGAAGAAAGTCGAAGAGTATGATGTAGTCATCATCGGCGGCGGCGCATCAGGCCTGACCGCCGGCATATACTGCGGCAGGGCCCGCCTGAAGACCCTGCTTATCGAAAAGGCGTTGGTTGGAGGACTCGCTACCTACACCAACGAGATTGAGAACTATCCGGGATTTCCCGACGGGGCTACCGGTCTCGGGCTGATGGAGCTCTTTCAGAAGCAGGCGAAGAAGTTCGGGGTAGTGTTCAAGGGAACTGATGTCAAGTCAGTAGAGCTTGAGGGAACGGTAAAGACCGTGGAGACCTTCAGGACCACCTACAAGGCAAAGGTAGTGGTTCTTGCCGTAGGCGGGCGCCCGCGGATTACCAAGGCTGAGGGGGAGCAGGAGTTTCTCTTCGACAAGGGAATCTCCTTCTGCGCTACCTGCGATGCGGCGGCCAATACCGATAAAGAGGTTCTCGTGATCGGCAGCGGCGACGCGGCAATCGAAGAGGGCATGTTCCTGACGAAATTTGCCAAAAAAGTCTATGTATCGGTCATGCACGATGAAGGTACCATGGACTGCAACGAGATCGCCCGCAATGAGGCGCTGGCAAATCCGAAGATGGAGTTTATCTGGAATACCGTGGTAAAGCGGTTCGAGGGTGACGACCATCTGCATACTGTGGTCCTTGAGGACCTGAGAAGCAGCAGCGAGATTCCTGTAAAGGTCGATACCTGCTTTGAGTTCATCGGTTACCTTCCCAATACCGAGATTCTCAAGGACAAGGTTGCCATGACCAAGCAGGGCTACATTATCGTGAATGATAAGATGGAGACCAATATTGAAGGAGTCTACTCGGCCGGCGATGCCAACGAGAAGTTCCTCAAGCAGGTTGCCACCGCTGTCGGCGATGGCGCAATGGCGGGTTACTGTGCCGAGCGCTACATCGCTGAAACCGAAAAGTATGAGAGCCAGATCCTTGCGAAGGATCAGTTTGTCTATGTCTACGACGCCTCCTGCCCCAACTGCCAGAATAAGCTGAAGGAAATTGAGGCTATGGAGACCGAGACCGACGGCCGGATCAGTTTTGCCAAGGCCGATGTCTACAAATCGAAAGGCATATCCAACAGGATGGGGATCACGGAGTTCCCCAGTATAGCGGTAGTCAGATACGGGAAGATCATCGATGTCATCACCGGTGACTTTACCCGGGAACAGCTGGAAAGATACCTCTAGCCAAGGAGTTTTGCATGAAGGTAGCGAAAGTTATTTCTGTTGCTGCGGCGGTGCTTCTTCTGGTGCTTACCCTCAGCGGCTGCGGCGCCAAGTACGCAGAATCCGGAACCGTGATTATCAGCGGCAAGGAAGCCCTCAAGCTGATCGGCACGCCCGACACAGTGTTAGTCGATGCGCAGAAAGCCACCTCCTATGCCAAAGAGCACGTGGCAGGGGCGGTGAACATTGAGAGAAACGATATAGTCGTCACCAGACAGGTGGTGAATATGCTCGCACCCGCTGAAACTATTGAGCAGGTGATGGGCAGCCGGGGCATCAGCAATGATACCCAGGTGATCATTTACGACGATAACAGCAATATGGATGCTGCCAGGCTCTGGTGGACCCTTCTTGCCTACGGCCATGAGAATGCCAAAGTCGTCAGCGGCGGACTTCAGGAGCTCAAACGAGTCGGCGCCCAGATTACCGACACTGACGTTGAGCCGACTGCGGCGGTCTTCAAGGCAGCCCCTCTTAATACCTCGATGCTGATTGAGGCTGATGAGATTCTCGCAGGGATCGAGAAAGCGGACAGCAGCATGGTGCTTGTCGATACCCGCACCCTTGAAGAGTACAATGCGGGGACTATCCCCGGTTCGGTTCTGCTCAACTATGAGGGCAACAACTTCTTTGACGGCACCTACCGCTCTGTGCTGGATATTAAGATCCGCTACAAGGAAGCGGGCGTTATGCCGGAAGATACGGTTGTTCTCTACTGCAGGACATCAATCCGCGGCGCCCAGACCTATCTGGCGCTTTACAATGCCGGCTATCGCAACCTTAAGCTGTACGACGGCGCCTGGCTCGACTGGGTGCTTGACACCACTCGCCCGGTTGAAATACCGGAAGCTGAAACCACGGGAGAGTCTGTAATTCAGGATATGTCCTGATTTCACATTACGGAAAACTATATCTGGGAGGATATTAATGATGAAAAGATTGGGAGTACTGCTTCTTGTTTCTCTTCTGGTGCTCACTGCGGCTTTCGTGCTGACAGGGTGCGCCAAGGAAGAGACCCCTGCAGCAACGCCGGCAGCCAGCACTCCGGCCGAGACCGCTCAAGAGGCGACTGTCTCAGCCGCACCTGAGACAGACCCGGTAACCGAGGCCGCTCTGGCGTATTTCGCCGAGAAGGCTGATGACAACAACATGATCGCTCAGGATGCATTGATCGAGAAAATGAAAAATGGTGAAGACCTCTTCATTCTCGATATCAGGCAGCCTGACGTCTACGAGCAGGGTCACCTTGAGGGAGCCTATAACGTTCCCTGGGGTCCGGCTATCGGTGAAAGCCTCGACTTTCTGCCCGACGATGTACCGGTCTACGTCTACTGCTACACAGGACAGACCGCCGGCCAGGCAGTTGCCGCGCTCAACGTTGCCGGCATTCAGGCAAAATCGATCCGCTACGGCTGGAACCTCGGCATTTCGAAGGTTGAAGGCTATGAGGATGTGGTCAGCACCACGGCGAACATGCTCGGTGAACCGCTGGGCGTGAAGTTTGACTCCAAGATCAAGAGCGCAGTGGTTGACTATTTCAACAACCTTAAATCCGACCCCGATGCACCGAACAACATCATCACCGCGGAAAACGCCAAGAATATGATCGATGCCTCCGAAGGCGACGAAATTGTCGTTCTCTCGATCCGCAGCGCTGCCGACTATGCTGCCAATCACATTGCCGGGGCGATCAACATCCCCTGGGGCAAAGGTATGCAGGAGCAGTTCGACACCCTGCCCAAGGACCGCAAGATCCTGACTTACTGTTACAGCGGCCAGACCGCAGGTCAGGCAGTGGCAATCCTGAGACTGCTCGGATATGATGCAGCCTCCATCAGAAGCGGCATGGGCACTCCGGTAACTGCCCCGAACGGCTGGATGAACGAAGGCTTCCCGGTGGTAAGCAGCAACTAGCCTGCACCGGCAGACCTGTTCTGCAGCTTGATCCTGACGGCCCCGGTTATTCCGGGGTCTTTTTTTCAGCTGCCGGTTTTTTTAAGCCGCGAACGTTGCTCTCACCCTGAATTTCCACTACACTTGCCCTCAGGTGAATATGCCGAAGGTGAGGGAGGGCGCAGTTGCCAAGCGAGAGAAGGAGAGTCGATTTCATCCTGCCGCTTCTCATTTCCCTGCTCTTTTTTGGGATCAATCTCTTTTTCCTGGCCGATTTTCCCTTTGTCCACTCTGATGAGACCTGGCTGGGCGGGCTGACGCAGTCGATGCGGAATCTGGGGGATCTTTCAGCTACCGAACAGTTCTTCGACCTGTATGAGCGGAATCCCCATGCAGTCAAGGTGCTCTACCATCTCATCCAGATGGGCGCTGTAGAACTCTTCGGCTGGTCTGTCCTCACCCTGCGGACCCTGTCGCTGCTCGCCGGAGCGCTCACCCTCTCAGCCCTCTATTCCGGTCTCTACTCCTATCTTGAGCGGATCCTCGGTGATCCTCTGCGGGCCCGGATCGGCGCATTCACGGCAGCTGTGCTCACCGCGACCGATATCCAGTTCATCTACGCGGCCCATACCGCCCGTCAGGAGATATGGCTGCTGCTGCTCATGTGCTCTGCCGCAGCGGTACTTGCGGATAACCCGGAAAAAGCATCCTCCCGGATCCTGGCCGGAATCCTGACCGGCTCAGCCTTCGGGTTTCATCCGAACGCCGCGGTGATCAGCATGCCGGTATTTGTCCTGGTTTTTGCAACCGTGAAATACTGGGGTGAACCGGGAATGCGAAGACAGGCTCTCCTGCATTTTCTTCTGCCCTATGCGGCTGTTGCGGCCAGCTTCTTCCTGCTGAGCCTTCAAATGAACCCGAACTTCATCACCGACTACCTGAACTACGGCGCCGAGCTTGGCGTCAGGGCGCCCTACCGGGAGAAACTGACCGGCATCCTCGGCTTCTATGGAAAGATATTCACCCAGGAGAGCGGAACCTACTACACGCCCGATGTCCGGCCGCAGTTCTTCTTCTATTCAGCGACTGCGCTGCTCGCCGCAGCCGGCTCTCTGACATACCCGAGCGTGCGCCGGAGCGCAGGACCGCTGCTGGTATCCCTTTTTCTCATGCAGCTCATCTTTTCTGCAGTCGGGCGCTACGGACAGCCTTCCGTTGTGCTCAACCTGCCTGCAGCTGTCTCCATCGCCGCAGTTCTAACTGCGGTTTTGCCGCACCGGAAAAAAACCCGGCACAGAGCCCTGATCCTGCTCATCTCGGTCCTCGCACTCCTCAGCGCGCTCCACAGCGCCGTGGAGATCAGGAGAAGCATCCGGGAGAATTCTGACTACACCCGCTATCTGGAACAGCTTGAAGAGGTCCTGCCGGATGAGCGGATCGTTCTGGGGAATATCAACACCCTGCCGCTCTTTGCCGCGGGAGAGCTCTATGACTGGAGAAACATCGGGGTGCTGGCAGAGCAGGGAGGAAGTTTCCGGGAGTACCTGGATGAGCGGGGGATCACCCACATCATCTATCCGGAGGAGATCGACCTGATTCATACCCTCTCTCCGGCGTGGGACGGACTCTACGGACCGATCAGTGCACTCCACGATGAGATACAGCACGTGCTTACCCATGAGGCGGAGGAAACCGCAGTGTTCACCTCCCGCACCTATGCAATGAGAATTGTCCGGTATCAGCAGGAGGCGGACTGGAAAGTAACCGTCTACACCCTCAACCCCTGACTCTCAGTCTTGTCCGATAAGGCGGGCTATCATCGCAATTTCACCCTTCCCATGGAGACTGCGGGGACGCTCAAGGCTGTTTTCCAGACGTTCAGCCCCCCCCTTTGATACTTTGAGGATATGGTCCGAGAGGAGAACCGCCTCCCCGATATCGTGGGTGACGAAGAGGATAGTGGCGCGGGTCTCCCGGGAGACCCGGAGCATAAGCCTCTGAAGCTCGCCGCGCAGCTCATGATCGAGACTGCCGAACGGTTCATCCATCAGGAGAACCTCCGGGCGAAGCATCAGGGCGCGGGCAATGGCTGCCCGCTGCTTCATACCGCCCGAGAGCTGATAGGGGTAGAGGTGAGCGCAGTCGGCAATCCCGGTCAGCTCCAGATGGCTCTGGGCAAGCTTCTTCAGCTCACGGCGGTCGCCCGCCCTTTTTCCGGGGGAGTGAATCAGGGGGAATATCAGGTTGCCGAGGATCGTCATCCAGGGGAAGAGCTGATCGAACTCCTGAAAAATCATGATCCGCTCCCGCCCCGGTTTACGGATCGGGTTCTCTCCAATTGTCAGGGAGCCGGCATCAGGCCTGATAAACCCCCCGATGAGTTTCAGCAGGGTAGTCTTTCCGCAGCCTGAAGGACCGACAGCACAGCAGAATGAGCCGGAGGGGATCTCGAGATTGAGATCTTCGAACACCTTCCGCACTCCCTTCTCGCCCTGATAGGAGAAAAAGACTCCGCGCACGTGAATTGACGCGCTCATGAGACTGACCACCGGGTGAGCGTCCGCCGCTCGATGCCCCGGAACAGGAGATTCTCAAAGAGCATCCCCATGGCGATGAGCATCAGGATTCCTGCAAAAAGACCGGGAGTATCCATAAACACCCGGCGATTGTAGAGGTACCATCCGAGGCCTCCGCTGCCCCCCATAGCACCGAAGACCATCTCAGCGCTGATCACCGCCCGCCAGGCCCGCGCCCAGGAAATCCTGAGCCCCGAGACAGCGTAGGGGAGAGAAGCGGGAAGCAGGACCGAAAAAAGGAGCGTGGAGCGCCTCAGTTCATAGTTCCGGCTGATCTGCAGGTAGT